>CBDVAD010000012.1:0-20855 GCA_965371875.1 uncultured bacterium | reverse complement strand
GCTGTAATCCCAATTACTTTTATCCATTTTTTACTCACAAGTTATTAACAAT
Organism: uncultured bacterium; assembly: GCA_965371875.1. Classification (GTDB taxonomy): domain Bacteria; phylum Spirochaetota; class Spirochaetia; order B11-G9; family B11-G9; genus JAJRQE01. The sequence continues at coordinate 20,803 of CBDVAD010000012.1, read as the reverse complement.
TTGGAATATCACTTACTACAAACAAAAATTGGAGAAATATCTCCAAAATGTTTAACCAGTAGAATCAAAGATTCTAAAGTGTTATACCATAACAAATTAACTTATAAACACAAATAATTACCATTATCGGATCATAATCCAAATACCTTAAGAAAGAAATTACAGGTATCTGACAACTTATCCACAGGCTGTCAACAATGTCTTTATAAGTAAAGCCATTCTAATATAGAGATATGGAATTGACAAGGTGGAATTCCTCTCGTCTTTACTTTTTATCCCTAAAAAGGTATAGTAATTCATTCTCTTACAACAGGTAGAAAATATATGGAAGATAATTACTCTGCTGAACAAATTCAGGTCCTGAAGGGTCTGGAGGCAGTTCGCTTACGCCCGGGAATGTACATAGGTACCACTGGCCCTGATGGTCTGCATCACCTTGTATATGAAATAGTAGACAATAGTATAGATGAATCTCTTGCAGGTTACTGTGATGAAATAACTGTTACTATCGAGAAGGGCAATATTATACGTGTTATTGATAATGGAAGAGGAATTCCGGTAGATGAACATCCTGGTGAAAAAATAAGTGCTCTTGAAATTGTAATGACCAAGCTTCATGCAGGTGGAAAATTTGATAAAGGCAGTTATAAGGTTTCCGGAGGGCTTCATGGTGTTGGAGTTTCTGTTGTAAATGCCCTTTCTACCTGGTGTATTGCAGAAGTCCACAGACAGGGTCATATATATACTCAGAAATATAAAATTGGCGAACCTCAGGGTCCCGTAGAAACCATAGGCGACAGCACTGAAACAGGTACAATTATCAGGTTTAAAGCAGATGATACTATTTTTGATACAACAGAATATAGTTTTGATGTTCTTTCAAACCGATTGAGGGAACTCGCATTCCTTAACAGAGGAATTAAAATTATTATAGAAGATGATCGACTTCCTCTTAAAAGAGAAAGGGAATTTCAGTTTGAAGGGGGAGTGAAATCCTTTGTCAGTTATTTAAGTGAGAATAAAAATCCAATTCATAATGAGCCTATCTATTTTCAGGCAAAAAAAGATGATTCTGAACTTGAAATAGCCCTTGAGTATAATGAGGGATATACAGAGCATATATATTCTTTTGTAAATAATATAAATACCAGAGATGGCGGAACCCATCTTGCAGGTTTTAAAGCCGGTCTTACCAGAACTATGAATGATTTTTTTAAAAAATCCAAACTTGCAAAGAAAATGGATAATCCTCTTTCGGGAGATGATGTGCGGGAAGGTCTTACTGCTGTAATATCTATAAAGCTCCAAAATCCCCAATTTGAGGGTCAGACAAAGGGTAAACTGGGTAATTCTGATGTTAAGGGTTTGGTTGAATCTCTGATAAATGAGCATCTGACCAGCTATTTCGAAGAAAATCCTAAAATTATTGATAAGCTCCTGGATAAGGTCGTCAATGCGGCCCGGGCCAGAATGGCTGCAAGAAAGGCCAGAGATCTTACCAGAAGAAAGGGTTTTCTTGAAGGAGGGGGTCTTCCCGGAAAACTTGCAGACTGCAGTGAGAAGGATCCTTCTCTTTGTGAAGTGTATATAGTAGAGGGAGATAGTGCCGGGGGCAGTGCCAAGATGGGCAGAGACCGGAAGTTTCAGGCCATACTGCCGCTTTGGGGTAAAATGCTTAATGTAGAAAAAACCAGGGAGGACAGGGTCCTTTCAAATGAAAAGCTTCAACCAATTATAACAACCCTTGGAACCAATGCAGGACGGGAGTTTGATTTATCAAAATTGCGTTACCATAAAGTAATTATTATGGCAGATGCAGATGTTGATGGTTCCCATATTAGAACCTTGCTGCTGACTTTCTTTTTCAGGTATATGCCTGAACTGGTTAAGGCAGGGCATATCTATATTGCTATGCCTCCTCTTTACAAGATTAGCAGAGGGAAAAAAGTATTTTATGCCTACGATGATAAAGAGAAAGATAAAATTTTCAGTCAGTTTCCTGCAGAAGAGGAATCAAAGATTGGGATGCAGCGATACAAGGGTCTGGGTGAGATGAATCCGGATCAGCTTTGGGACACCACAATGAATCCTGAAAGCAGGCTTATGATGCAGGTAAAACTGGAAGATGAAATAGAGGCAGATCACATGTTTTCGACACTTATGGGTGAACATGTAGAACCAAGACGAAAGTTTATAGAAGACAATGCTCTTCTTGTTACAAATTTAGACGTGTAAAAGAAGAGACGCAAGGCATTGCGTCTATACAATGTTTGGGTAGTATCAAGACAGTAGAGACGCAATGCTTTGCGTCTTTACTGTAGGGACACTGCATACAAAATGTCAGGAGAAATTCGTGGATACAAGTATCGGAAAAATAATCCCTGTACCAATAGAGGATGAAATAAAAGAATCTTACCTTAACTATGCCATGTCTGTAATTGTAAGCCGGGCCCTGCCTGATGTCAGAGATGGTCTTAAACCAGTTCACCGCAGAATTTTGTATGCTATGAATGAGATGGGTCTGCGTTCTGACAAAACTTTTAAGAAGTGTGGACGAATTGTAGGTGATGTACTGGGTAAGTATCATCCTCATGGAGATCAGTCAATATATGATGCCCTTGTACGTCTTGCGCAGGACTTTTCCATGCGTTACCCAGTTATAAAACCTCAGGGTAACTTTGGTTCTGTCGATGGTGATCCACCGGCAGCTATGAGATACACAGAGTCTAAAATGGCTAAGATAGCCGATGAGCTGTTAAGGGATATAAAAAAAGATACAGTAGATTTTACTGCAAACTATGATGATTCCATGAAGGAACCATCTGTACTTCCCGGGGCCGTTCCATTTCTCCTTATAAATGGTGGTAGTGGAATTGCAGTAGGTATGGCTACAAATATTCCTCCTCATAATTTATCCGAGATTGTTGATGCAATTGAAGCTTATATTGATAATACTGATATTACAATTCCTGAGCTGATGGAATTTGTAAAAGGACCTGATTTTCCTACCTCAGGAATAATTTACGGCAGGCAGGGAATTAAAGATGCATTCGAAACAGGCCGGGGTAAAATTACAGTAAGGGCCAGAGTGGGACTTGAAACTACAAAAACAGGCAAGGATGTAATAATAGTTACAGAGCTTCCCTATCAGGTAAATAAAGCAAACCTTGTTATTAGAATAGCTGACCTTGTCAAAGATCGTAAAATTGATGGGATTTCCGATCTGCGGGATGAATCTGACAGAAACGGAATGCGCATTGTAATAGAATTGAAGCGCGGTGCTATTGCAAGGGTTGTACTGAACAGGCTTTTTTCCCATACAGCTATGCAGCAGAATTTTAATGTTAATAATCTTGCATTGGTAAATGGAAGACCTGAGCTTCTAAATTTAAAGCAGATGGTCCATTATTTTGTACTTCACCGTGTTGATGTTGTAACAAGACGAACAAAGTTTGAACTGGCCAGGGCAGAAGAGCGGGCACATATTCTTGAAGGTTTAAAAATTGCTCTGGATAATATTGATGAAGTTATAAAAATAATTAAAGAATCGAATGATGTTGCCGTTGCAAGAGAAAATTTAATGATCAGATTTAAATTTTCTGAGCGTCAGACCCAGGCTATTCTGGACATGAGATTGCAGAAGCTCACAAGCCTTGAGACACAGAAGATTCTTGATGAATTAAAAGAGATTATGGAATTGGTTGTCTATCTAAAGGACCTTTTGGCAAACGAAAGTAAGATTTTAGCTGTTATTAAAGAAGAAACACTTGAGCTAAAAGAAAAATATGGTGATGAAAGAAGGACAGAGATAGTTGCTGATGAAGTTGAACAGCTTAATATAGAAGATCTTATTGAAAAAGAAGATATGGCAGTTCTTATCTCCAACAAGGGTTTTATAAAGAGAATAGCAGTATCTGCCTATAAGAATCAGGGACGTGGCGGTAAGGGTGCATCTTCTGCCAAACTGAAGAACGAAGATTTTCTTGAACATGTATTTATTGCCTCAACTCACGATTATATTTTATTTGTAACAAGTGCAGGAAAAGCATATTGGATTAAGGTCCATGAAATACCTGAGGCTTCCAGAGCAGCTCGTGGAACACAGATAAAGGCATTACTTGATATTTCAGCAGATGAAGAAATTAGCTCTGTTGTTTCTCTAGGTGGTTTTTCTGAAAACGAGTTTATCTTTATGGCAACCAGCAGGGGTGTTGTTAAACGTGTAAAAACCCATGACTTTAGAAATGCCAGAACCAGGGGTATAATTGCGATCAAACTGGATGAAGGTGACAGGCTGGTAGCTTCTGTATTAACTTCAGGAGATGAGGAAGTAATAATAATCACAAGATTCGGCAGTGCACTAAGGTTTAATGAGAGTCTCGTAAGATCAATGGGAAGGGCTACAAGAGGAGTTCGTGGGATAAGGCTTAAAAACGACGATGAACTTGCGGGTATTCTGCGAATAATCGAAGATAATAAAATTCTGGTAATTACCGAGAATGGTTATGGTAAAAGAGTTGAATATGATAAGTTTACGCCTCACGGACGTGGTACAGGCGGTCAGAACGTTTACAAGACAGATGAAAGAACAGGTGAAATAATTGGAGTTCAGTCTGTAAATGAAAATGATGATCTTGTGTGTATTACATCCCAGGGGAATACAATTAAATTAAATGTTAGCCAAATATCAATCCAGGGGAAAAATACCCAGGGAATTGTTGTTGTAAATCTAAACAAACCAAACGTCGTTGTCAGTGTAGCAAGGGTTATAAACGATAAAGAAGATGCGTAGAGGCGCGATTTATCGCGTCTATGTTATTGTTTCATCACAATGTTTCACGTGAAACATCTGTTATGGTATCCCCGTAGGGGCGATCCTCGTGATCGCCCTTTTTTATGTATGGAAACATATAATACCCACCAACACATATGTTATGTATAATCCCACGTTGAAAACACCTTTGTTATGCATGTTATTTATGTTTTATATAAAAAGTGTATGTGTTTGTGTGTAAGGACAGGTCGCGACCTGTCCCTACGTGGCGGTCAACGGCATCGGGATGAAACATTTTTTACGGTTTATTTATACCGATGCGTAATGTGGGGGTACCCCTTGCGGGTACCCGAATGTGGTATAGGGATATATTCGGATTGAAACAATAACAATCTGTGGTCAATGTAGGGGCGAAAAATCTTTCGCCCTTACGAAGACACACCACGTATAACAGACAACATACCAGACATGCATAATACAACTATCAATAACGGTATGCATAAAAAAAGGACACCCGTAAGGGGAGCCCCAACAATTATACAACACATAGGTGATGTTTCACGTGAAACATCATTTGTATTTTTTGATAACCTTTTCCATCTTTTTCCATAGAGCATCTTTTTCAGAGATTGTTAAAAAGGTAGCATAGAGGTTTTTCTTAATCAGATCAAAAATTTCAGTAAGAGAAAATATATTGTTTTCCAGTAGATTCAGATATTCATCTATCAGTTCCATTCCAAATATTGTGGGATCATCTGTATTTACTGTAACGAACAAACCCCGATCATAAAACTTTCGGATTGGATGATCTTTATATGATGATACGTATTTTTTGGTAAATATATTGCTCATTGGACATATTTCAAGGGGTAGTTGGGTTACTTTAAGATAATCCATAAGCTTTTCATCCTGAATTGCACTTATACCATGGCCAATTCTTGATACCTGCAGATCCTTAATACTGGACCAGATCGACTCCGGACCAACATCTTCGCCTGCATGCGCAACAACCTTGAGTCCGGCATTCACTGCCATTTCAAAGACCTCTTTATAGTCTTTTGCAGGGCCTTTGCTTTCGGCACCACCAAGACCTATCCCTATTATAGAGGGCTTTCTGTGTTTTAAAGTAAGATTTAAATTATTCATGGCATTCTCAGAGCCGAAACTTCTGGAAACATCTATCAGGAATTTAATATCAATGCCGTCTTCTTTCTTAATTTTTTTGGCACCCTGATCAAGATATTCCATCATTACATCAAATGAGAACCCATTCATTAAAAATTTGGAGGGTGCAAAAAATATTTCTGTGTAGATAATATTATTACGTTTGAGATACTCCCTTGCATCATTCATCTGCATGGTTAAATCGATTTCTTCTCTATAACAGTTTTGAATTACATTCAGGAAAAGATCAATAAATTCATCCAGATTGTTTACCTGAAACCGATTTATAATATCATCGCGATTACTAATTCCTGGAATTTCCAACTTATGTTTTTGAATAAGTGACCAAATGGTGTCTACACTTGCCATACCTTCCAGATGAAGATGTATCTCTGTTTTTGGAATGGAAAGTAGAATTTTTTTATAGTCTTTCAAAGCTAGTTTTTTATTCTGCATTTGCCTTTCTTCTGTTAGTTACAATGCTTAATCTGGAAAACCCGTTTTACAGGTTCCTTTACTAATTAACGGCAGCTAATACTATAATCATTAACAAAGTTTAGGTAATACCATTTATGTGATATATAGTAGTAAACATCTATTAACAATTCTACTACATAATAAACTTATTACAATAAATTTTTATAAAAAAAAGCCCTCCTATCTGAGGGCTCTGGAACGTTGGACAGTTCTGTTTAGACTGCTTCTACTGCTGTAACTTCAGGAATTGTGTCCTTAAGGTACTTCTCTACACCCTGTTTAAGTGTAATTTGTGACATAGGGCATCCAAAGCATGCACCTGTGAGTCTTACTTCAACTACTCCATCTTCTCCAAAGCTCACAAATTCAATGTCTCCGCCATCTGCCTGGAGGGACGGTCGAATATCATCAAGGGCCTGTTTAATTTTATCTATCATATTATTCTCCTTTAGGTTGCATAGCCGAGCAGTAAGCGAAGCTTACGACCAGGCAGGTTGCTGAGATCGTTCCTCAGGACTTCGTCCTTCCGGTACGACTCACTGGCTAGCAGCTAAGGTTGCATAGCCGGGCAGGGACGAAGTCCCGACCAGGCAAACTTGTTTGCGACCAGCCTGTAAGGAAAATACCTAAATAGTAAGGTATGGTCAAGGGGAAAAACAAAGGGGTAGGGGTTACAGTACAACTATATTTTAATATATACTCTCTTTCATGAGTGGGAAGATAATTGTATTTGCTAATCAAAAGGGGGGAGTCGGCAAGACTACCACCGCTGTTAATGTAGGGGCATTTATTGCAGAAGAGGGAAAGAAAGTTCTTCTTATTGATTTTGATCCCCAGGGGAATATGTCCAGCAGTGTAGGATCAGATAAAGAAAAGCCGGGTATATATGAAGTTATAACGGGTAAACTGTTATTAAAGGATGCAATTCAGGAAACAACTGTTAGAAACCTTGGTATTGTATCATCCAATGTAAACCTGGCCGGGGCGAATATAGAGCTAGTTGATGCAGATAGAAGAGAGTTCTTTCTTAAGAACGCAATACAGGAGGAAATAGCAAACTGGGATTATATTCTTATAGATTGCCCTCCTTCTCTTGGGCTGTTAACAATCAATGGATTAACTGCCGCACAGCAGGTTTATATACCAATGCAGTGTGAATATTTTGCCCTTGAAGGTCTGAGTATGCTTCTTACAACAGTTAAAAAGGTTCAAAAAGGATCAAACCCTGATCTGAAACTGGGTGGTATTATCTTTACAATGTATGACTCAAGAACAAGGCTGGCCAATGAAGTGGTCAATGAAGTCACCGGTTATTTTAAGGAAAAGGTATTTAAGACAGTCATACCCAGGAATGTCAGATTATCTGAAGCACCTTCTCATTCAGTACCCATTAGTCAGTATGATATAACCTGTATCGGGGCAAAGAGTTATAAAAAGCTCGCAAGGGAGGTTTTGGATCGTGTCTAAAAGAGCACTTGGTAAAGGACTTGAATCTCTGATTCAGCACTATGAAGAAGAATCTGAAACATCTTTTAATGAAGGTGTTGAAGATATTCATATAAAACATGTAATTCCTAACCCGGATCAGCCCAGAAAAACATTTGATGAGGAAGCTTTAAAAGAGTTAGCAGATTCAATTAAAGAACAGGGTGTTATACAGCCTATAATTGTTGAAAAAAGTGGTGATAGATATATTATAATTGCCGGAGAACGAAGATTTAGAGCCTCCAGGCTTGCAGGAATGGATACTATACCCGGACTTATAAGAAAGTATACACGTGAACAAAAGTTAGAGATTGCCCTTATTGAAAATATACAGAGAGAAGATTTAAATTCTATTGAAGAGGCAAAGGCATATTTATCAATTATGAATACTCTTGATTTAAGTCAGGAAGCTGTTGCCCAAAAGGTAGGTAAAAAAAGATCTACAATTGCCAATAGTCTAAGACTTCTTAAATTGCCGGAAGATATGCAGGAATCTCTTAAACAAGAGGCTATTTCTGCAGGACATGCCAGAGCAATTTTATCTGTTCTTAATCCCTCGGATATGAGAATACTGTTTGCAAGAATTACATCAAATGGTCTTTCTGTAAGAGAATCTGAGCAGCAGGCTGCCGGTCTTAACAATGGTGTAAGAAAAGTCTCATCTTCCACAGCTAAAGCAGTAAAAAGTCCTGATCCTGAGATAAGAAGAATAGAGCAGAAATTTCTGGATGTTCTTGGTACCAAGGTTACTGTCAGGGGTGGGCTTAAGAAGGGTAAAATAGAAATAGATTACTACTCTCTGGATGACCTTGAAAGGATATATGACCTTCTTGTAAAGGAAGTAGATTAGGCTGAAGGCTATTAGTCTGTTAGGTAAAACCCTTAAACCAAATTTTCTTCTTTTTTGATATATTTATTAATCAGTTTTTCCAACTTATTCTTTTCTTTAGTTGCATTTATTAGAAATGTATTTTCTTCAATTTTTCCTAAAATTGCTTCACCTTCCTTTGCCGATGAAAATGTAATATGACGGAATATATTTGTATGATCCTTCATTCTGCTTTCATAAATACTTTCATTGATTTTACTGTTGATATTTTTTGCTTCATTCAATGCACTGTTCCAGATATTTCTATCTATCTTTGTTACCCTGTTTAGATCCTTCAATGAGGCATAGGCATGTGCTGCTTTTCGTTCAGAATATATACTGCTTAATTCACGGTAGCGAAGATGTACTTCGTCCCAGGACAAAATTACATTATCTTTAATATCTCTAATAAGTGCATTAAGGTCATCTTCCCTGAGGAGCTGCCCTCCTACATTGATCCATGTACTGCGTTTTGCATTCTGGAATTTCTCTTTTATATCATCGAAATGAAGGTCCTCCATATCTGCATAATTACAAAGCACCTTTACGCAGTAGTAGGCTACCATCTCTTTATATACTTTATATGCTTTAACCGGTTTAAGAATTCTTACTGGATTATTTGAGTATTCCAGGACACCTGGATCAATCTCCAGTATATCAGGATCCAAGTGTTCTGATTCAAGAAGCTCCTTTCCCCTTTCCCTGAGATTAATACCAGGATCTCTTCCTCCCTTTCCCAGCATGGCAGTCCATTTTTCAAGAAATTCAAGGGCATCAAAAATTTCTTCCACTGTATCGGGAGCCAGGTATTCAGTTTCAATAACAATACTTTTATCCTTTCTTATATCACGTCGTAAAAACTTCCATGAATTACGGGTCATAGCATACATATTATGCATGAACCAGTAGGCAGGCATTATCTGAAGATAACTGGTGTTATGATCCAGTGAAATAAGTGAAAAGGGTGTCGGCACCTTCATTTCATGAAGGAAATCATTTTTAGCCAGAATCGTAAATGAAGCAAAACTGCAATTATGTTTTGTGCTTGAACTGAGTGCTGTCCAAAAACCTCTACCAGCTGAAATTTCACCATCTGCACTTCTGGAATTGTGATTAGAACCAATGGTTGATCCTGCACCAATATTGGACTGCCCTTTAAGGAGGGAAGCTATCAGAAATGAATTATTGTGGTGCTGTTCATGAAAGGGAAGAACCATAGTGCTGTTGACTTCACAGCAGCTTACAGTTGAATTTTCTCCAAGAAAGGAATTGAAAAAATTTGCCCCGTATTTAAGGGTCGAATGATTAGCCAGAATGAAATTCATAGCTCTTGCACCATGTCTTATTTCCACACCATATCCTGCGATCCCATTTTTCAGATCTGCATCTTCCCCTACTACTGAGGGTATTTCTTTAGAACTATTGATAGTAATATTTTCAAGATGACTTACTCCAAAAATATGGCTGTGGGGACCCAAAATGGTGTCTCTGATAATCCTGGAACTCCTGAGTACAGAATAACTACCTATACATGCTCCAGACACTGCAGGATTATCTTTTTCAGATTTTTCCAGGGAATCAGTAAAAAAAGTGAATCTGGATAGAAGTTGCTTATCCCCTCTGAATTTTGCCCATAAGTGGCAGTCTCCTGTTTCCATACTATAGAAGGGGAGGACCTTCCTGGATCCGCTTTCATTGATTACTGAGATCCAGTTACGTGAACCATCATCTTTAAGGAATCCATTACCAAATTTGGGATTATCAGATACAGAAAGTTCATCAATATTAAAAATCAGTACATTACTTTCAATTGTATAACCTGATATGTACTTTGCATTATGAACAGCGCAATTATCACCTACTATTGAGGATACAATTATAGAATTGTATATGCCTGTCGGGAGCTGCAGGTTTTCATGTGACAAAAGCTTATCAGTAAAGATTCCTATTTTTATTTTACCAATAAAAATTGAATTCTGTATCCTTAATGAATCGAATCCCTCTTTAACTCTAATTTTATCCCAATTATCACAACTGTTGCCCTGGGCTTCCAGTGATTTTATTTCTATATTTAAAAGTTTTCTGTAAACAATATCATTATTGGTTGAAATCATAGAAACTCCCATATAGCTATTTTGCCTTAGCTTGAGTTTTTTTAATAGCTGTGGTACGGTTTTTTTTGAAAAATAATGAAATTCGGAGGAAATATGGAAATATCAGAGCTCGCTGACGGGCTATATGCAGAGATAACTACTTCTAAGGGAGAAATACTCCTTAATCTTGAATATGAAAAAACACCTGTAACAGTTTCTAATTTTGTAGGACTTATTGAAGGTTCTCTTAACCGGGAAGATGAAGATGAACCATTCTATAATGGTTTGAATTTTCACAGGGTACTCGATAATTTTATGGTTCAGGGAGGCTGTCCTCTTGGTACGGGCACCGGTGGCCCAGGTTATAGTTTTCCGGATGAGTTTGACTCCTCGTTACGGCATGATTCTCCAGGGATACTTTCAATGGCTAACAGTGGTCCTGCTACTAATGGAAGTCAGTTTTTTATTACTCATGTTGAAACTCCATGGCTAAACGATAAACATACTGTTTTTGGGAAAGTTGTTGGTAATATGGATGTTGTTAATTCTATTAAACAGGGAGACAGGATCGAATCAGTTATAATCCATCGTAAGGGTGCGGGAGCAGAGGCTTTTGTTGTAACTAAAGAGAGTTTTGAAGAAATGGTTGAACAGGCAGGAAGCAAAACTGCCGGGAAAGCCAAAAAAGAATCTGCCGGTGTTTTGGCAGAGATAAAGAACAGGTATCCTGATGCAGTAGTAACTAAAAGTGGTCTGCGCTATATTGTTCTTTCTGAAGGTACTGGGGATGCAAGTCCCGGGATGGGGACAAAAGTAACAGTTCATTATGCAGGATCACTGTTAAACGGGAAGGAGTTTGACAGCTCGATAAAAAGGGGTGAACCGGCAGAGTTTGCTATTGGTCAGGTAATTGAAGGTTGGAATGAAGCTCTTCAGACCATGAAAAAAGGGGAAAAGAGAACGCTTATAATTCCACCTGAACTTGGATATGGCGAGCGGGGACATCCTGGTGTTATTCCCCCAAACAGTTTTCTTATTTTCGATGTAGAGCTCATTGATTTTTAGATGCAGCAATTAGTTTTTATAGCCATAGGCGGAAGTGCCGGAGCAGTATCCAGATACCTTGTTTCCAAAGGTATAAATATGCTGTCCACCGGGATATTCCCCTATGGCACTTTTGCTGTGAATATTATCGGTGCATTTCTAATTGGCTTTCTTTTTTCAACTTTCAATGATCTTGTTATTCCTGTTCACTATAAATCTATGATAACAGTAGGTTTCCTTGGGGCATTTACTACATTTTCAACATATTCTCTGGAATCTGTTAATCTGCTGATGAGTGGTGAATATAAAATTGCTGCCTTAAATATATTATTTAATAACTTTTTTTCTCTTGCTGCAGTTATGGGGGGAATTCTCCTTTTCCGGGTAATGAACCAGCAATAGCAATTCTCATTTTGATTTTTATCTTTTATATAGTTAGCTAAAACAATTGAAAAAGGAGGCTGTATGCTACATAACAAACTGAAATTATGGTGTTTTTCTAAATCATCCAAATTAACAGAATATGATTCATTATATACAGCCTCGATTCAGTGGGATTAAATATAGGGCCAGCCTGAAATGAAAATTGCCAAAACATATGATTTGATTGTATGCCGGGTTGTAGCGAAACCTTCGATTTTTTAGAGGTTTCTGCGGGAACCGGTCGAAGCATATAAATCAGATTGAGAGGAATATGCCATAATAGTGTAACCAGTGATTATAAAAGGAATTTCGCCGGATAGGAACACAGTATGTTATAATTGTGTAGCAGAGGGTTTCAAACCCTCCCCTACGTAAACAGGAGACCGCCATGAAAATATCAGAAAAAGATGTTATCTTACGGATCTATCTGGGTGAGAGTGACCATATAAAAGGCAGACCATTGTATGAGCAGATAGTTCTTAAAGCCAGAAAACTCCATCTTGCAGGGGCTACAGTTCTCCATGGTATACTTGGATTTGGTGTGGACAGTCGACTTCATACTTCCAAATTATTGTCCCTGTCTGATGATCTTCCTGTAATAGTAGAAATTATTGATACAGAAGAAAATATTAATAAACTTCTTCCCTACATCGATGAGCATGTTACAGAAGGTCTTGTTACCATGGAAGATGTAAAAGTACTAAAATACCGGCGTGGCTGATATTTTCCGGTAAATATGGCTAATTGGGAGGAAAAATAATGAAAAAACAAATTCTGATTTTATTTTTCATTATGGCAGGGTTAGTTCATGTTTTTGCAGATTCCCCTCTTACATCTACACCCTTTCATAAAGCATATTCTGAATTAAACATAATTAAAGAAGCCAAAGCCAAAGGGATATTGAATGTTGAGATGGCAGAGTATCTCTCTTCAGGCTCTGTTTCTCTTGATTTAAAAGCTGCACTCATAAATGCTCTTTCCTGGGATTTTGACGGGAAAAATAACTCTGAACTCTACAGCTATTATTTATGTCTGAAATATGGATTTTCCATTGAAAATTTTGATATTTCAGATCTTTTGCCCTATGAGTTGTTTAGCCTGGGATATCTGCAGGCAATGGATAATTATTTTACTGTTGAGGACAGTCTTAATTTGCTGGAGAGAGCCCGGGAGAATCTTGATAAAAGTTTTACTGTGACTCTGATACATGCTCTTGTCCAGGCTCAAACAATGATGCAGGGTCAGGATTGGAGTGGAATTTGGCCTATGTTCGATGAACTGGTTAATGATGAGAGTCCTGGAGTTGATATACGACCTGAGGCTGTCAGTATTATCCTTAATTATATGGTTTTATACAGGTAACGGGAGACGATCTGAATTATGAGGGGAAAAGAGATTACTTTCGAAATGGTTACAACAAAGGGTGGTGATAGGGGTGAAACCAGTCTTTACAATGGGGAACGCAGGAGGAAAGATGATCTTATTATGGATGTAGTAGGTGATCTTGATGAACTGGGTGCTTTTCTTGGCCTTGCCAGAGCCGGCCTGGATAGTGCCGGGAAAAAGAAGGAATCAACCATTATTCTGGAAATACAAAAGACCCTTTTTATAATAGGGGGTGAGGCGGCTACTCCTGAAAATGATAAACTTTATAAAGATATTTTAAAGGTGGAAGAAAAACATATTCTGTTTCTTGAAAAAGAAGAGAAGAGACTGCTGAAGAGTACATCTATTAAACCTGTTTTTATACCTGCAGGTGAAAACAGTATTTCAGCATCAGTTGATGTGGCACGGGCTGTCTGTCGTAGAGCTGAACGTCATATGGTTCGTCTTATCAGGGAGAGGGGTTTTACATATCTTGCAGCAGGTCAGCGTTATTTGAATAGATTGTCAGATATGCTTTTTATTCTGGCAAGGAGTCTGGAGACAGTGGAATCAAACTGAGCCATTAGAATGAACGGAATTCATCACTGAATACACCATTTTTTGCAATATAATTGTTGTAAGAAGATATTGTGAATATTTTTTGTATTAAATCAATAGTTAAATCATAGAAAGAATCAATTATCAAATCAGCTGCTTTTAAATCCTGGTTTCCCGAACCAGGATTTCTATATCCAATACATTTCATTCCCGCCTTTACAGCTGCATTAACACCGTTTGCAGAATCTTCTATTACCAGGCAGTCTTCCGGTTTAACTCCAGTCAATTCGGCAGCCTTAAGGAAAATCTCCGGATCGGGTTTTCCATTAATAACATCATCACCGCTGACTCTGACTGGAAAATATTCATCTATATTACATTTACTCAAAATATAATTAATAAGTTTGTGAGGGGAGGATGAGGCAAGTACCAGAATAAACCCGGCATCTGTTAATCTATTCAGAAGTTCCAGTATTCCCTGAACAGGTTCAAGTGATTTTTGGTTTTCCAGATAATCCAGGAAGCCTGAATGTCCTTTTGAAATCAGTTCAGAAACAGTAAAAGGGAGATTGTGAGTATTTTTAATAATTGTCCACATAGTTTTACTTGTGGTTCCCACAAAGGTTTCATGCTGCTTTCTATCAACAGTAATTCCTAAAGATTCAAAAAGTGTACTTTCAAAATCAAAGTGGAGAGGTTCACTGTTTATCAGTACTCCGTCCATATCAAAGATTATACATCTGTCTAATTTCATAGCCTGGATATTCCTTTATGATTCTGTTTCCATTTTCAGAATAAATTGATGGTATTCAGCTAATTTTTCTCTACTATAGAAGCAGCCCAGGCTGAGGCTCTTTCCAGCTCACCATCAGTCATCGGCCCCTCTGTTCCTTTTACGTAAAATCCTTTGGGTTCTACTATGGCAGTCCCCCCCTTTTTTACCATAATCTTCTGTAGAGGTTCTGCGGCATATCCAAAAAGACCTGCCATGAAACAGAGGAATTTTGAATCAACATCATTCAACGATATTCTTGTGTCAAATGCAGCTATATTTATACCCTTCAGACTGTGAGCTGGTAGTTTTTTTAGAAAATCAGTTGCTGATTTTGTTGGTCTGAATGCTCTTGTAGGACTTCCTAGAATAAGTATGTCTGTATTTTCCAATATATCCGATGACGCATTATTAAACCGGCTTAGTATAAGTTCTCCTGATGGATCAAGCCTCTCTTTGATGGATGCTGCTACTTTTTCAGTATTTCCAAAATATGAATCGAAAAGTATTACTGTTTTCATACAATTCCCTCCATTTATATTATTATTTCTCTGATTATAGTTTCCGGGTTATCAACCTTTAAAAAAATCCTTAAATACTTTTGAAACTTCATCACCAATTCTTGCAACACCTTCTCCCAGATTCCTGACAACCTGAATAACGGGATCCGCTTCTTTTTCAGTCTCTTTTTTATAGTAGTTAAAACTATCTTTTATATCTTCAGACATTGTACTTTGAGTGTCTCCTCTTCTTTGATAGTCCCCGCCGATAATCTTTGAATACTCCCCTGTAGCAATCCAGTTTCGAAGTTCTGTTAAACGGATTACAGGAAATGGATGAGATGTCCATACTGTGTTTAGAACTTTGTGAATACCGTCCAGTAATTCCCTGCTGTTTTCATATTCATCTGCCTGAATAAAAAAGTCGTTCATATTTAGTTCTGATGGATTATCACCTCCGGCCATACGCATCAATACTGAATAACAGGGGCCTTCCTTCTGCAGGGCAAGCAGACCTGCTCTGTCGGCAGATAGTTCACTCTTACGGTCCCACTCCTTAAGGGCAGCTATAATAGGGAGTATAAGCAAATCAGATACAGGAACTGCTGTAAGAGAAATATTCAGCATCATCCATAGAAGGGTTTTATACAGGGAATGTCCACTTATAATATGTCCCATTTCGTGAGCCAGGACACACATCAATTCATCAGGTTTTAGACTACTGACAAGTTGACTGTTCATTACAATAAAAGGCTCTTTTACTCCATATACACCTGCATTAAAAAACGGGCTTCTTGTAACATAAACTTCCGGTATGTAATCCCAGTCAAAGATAGCTGCTATTTTTCTTATCAATTGGTGCATTAGTGGAAATTGATTGGGTGAAGTACGTATCGAGGAGGAGAGATGGAGGAGTTTTATAGATTTTTCAGTAGTAAGACCAAAGAGTGTCTTAATAATCTGATCAAACCCCGGTATTTGTTTAAGAGTTGTCAGAGCTGCTTTATCAGCAGGATGTTCCCAGGCTCTGGAATTTATATCAGTAAGTATTTTTTGTTCAGGTACCAGCATTTCTTTCCTCCTGTTTGATATATCTTATCTTCTTTTTTAAATGATAACCATATCCGGGTTTATTACAGTCTTACTCTAATAATAATCCCACTGTAACAAGCAGAGCGCATACATCTTGCGTACACTTCGCTTTTAATAATTCTGCCCTAATAATATACCACTATAACAAGTTCAGCTTCTTATATCAAATTTGTATTTTTAGTTGTGTACAAAAATTTGTCCCAATAGTACGAAAATGAGTATATTATAAGCCTGATATCACATCTGTAATGTTTTGCCTCACAAAAAGCTTAAGAAAAGCCTGGGGGTAGTCATGAAAAAAAATCCAATCTATTCATTGATGTTCGTTGTGCTGGTTATATTCTTATTATCCGGATGTCCTGGAAATAACCTTTCTGAAAGTTTCCATACAGGAGCATCTTTTCTACAGGGAACACTTGTGCAAACGGAACACGGAGCTGTCGCAATCGAGACAATTGTTCAGGGAATGGGGGTGTCCAGTTATTCAATAGAAACGGGTAAGTGGACTACAACTTCGGTTCTCAATACTACAGTGCAGGAATATTCCGGTCCGATCATTACTGTTATTGCAGATGGAGTTCGAATAAAATGTACACCTTCTCATCCCTTTCTGGTCACAAATCTCCCAAATAATAATATACACAGGGCTTTTATTGTTTCCGCAAATAAAGGATGGATACAGGCACAATACCTGATGCCTGATGATCTCCTTCTTATGAAACAGGGTGATACTACAAGGGTAAGCAGGATCAATCAGGAGTATAAGGAGAACATAAAGATTTATGACATAATAACCACAGCCACCCATACGATAATTGCAGGAAGCAAGGAAGCCGGAGGTGTAGTTACTGCTGATGGTACGGTCCGTATTACTAAAGGGGTGACTTATTACAGCTCCGGAGGCGGGGGAGGATGTTTCCCTGAGGGGACAGAAATTCAGACTATTTCAGGAATAAAAGTAATAGAGCAGATAATGCCTGGAGATTTTGTCCATTCCTTCGATTCGTATATTGGACAATGGACTGAAAAAGAAGTTTCACAGATAGAAGCAAATCCTTATTCAGGAGACTGGATTACAATCAACCATGGACCTTCCAAAATAGAGGTTTCAGGAAACCATCCTTTTTTCCTTGTAAGCGGGGTGGATTATAATAACCGGCCAGTACCCCTTGATCTTCCCCGGGGTGAACAGATCTCTACAGTATATGGACGTTGGGTTGAGGCCCGGCATTTAAAGCTGGGAGATACTCTTATGGCATCAGGTGGAGAGCTGGCTGTTAATGCTCTGTCCAGGACCAAAAAACAGGCTATGGTCTATAATTTAAAGGTAAGGGAGGTTTCTACATATTCAATAGGTCAGACCGGAGTGCTGGTTCACAATAAAGGGCAGGCAGAGAAATCTGTCGCTAGTGGCCCGGAACTTACAGAAACACTTTCCATAGCTGTACAACCCGATATTCAGCCCACGGTTCAATACAACACAGAAGAGTACGGCAGGATCTATGAACAGCGATTTTTAAATACCCTTGATAACCCTCTTTCCACATTATCAATTGATGTTGATACTGCCTCATACTCCAATGTGCGCCGTTTTCTTCAGAGTGGAAACCTTCCTGGTCCTGATGTCGTACGGATAGAGGAGTTCATTAACAATTTTAACTACGATTATCCACAGCCTGATGGTAAACATCCTTTCTCCTTTTATACTGAGCTTTCAGATTGTCCCTGGAATCATGAACATGGTCTTCTCCATGTCGGACTGCAGGGGTTAAAAATAGACTTTCAGGACATTCCTCCAAATAATATTGTGTTTTTACTGGATGTATCGGGTTCCATGGGTGCGTCAAACAAACTGCCCCTTCTTAAAGAGTCCCTGAAGCTTCTTATCAGGCAGATGCGGGAGATCGATACTATATCTATCGTTGTATATGCAGGCGCAGCCGGTCTTGTCCTTCCTCCTACACCCTGTTCCAGGAAGGAGGTAATTATTGGTGCCATGGACAGACTCCATGCCGGTGGATCTACTGCCGGGGGAGCTGGAATACAGCTTGCCTATGATGTTGCAAAGAAAAACTTTAATTCACAGGGTAATAACAGGGTTATTCTGGGTACTGACGGAGATTTCAACGTTGGGCAATCAAGTAATTCGGCACTTGTCAGACTCATAGAGGAAAAAAGAGAAGAGGGAGTCTACCTGACTATTCTTGGTTTTGGAATGGGAAATTATAAGGATAGTAAAATGGAAGAGCTATCCAATGCGGGTAATGGAAATTATGCTTATATAGATACTATAAGAGAAGCGGAAAAAGTTCTTGTCAGGGAGATCAGCGGTACCTTATATGCCATAGCAAAAGACGTAAAAATCCAGATCGAGTTCAACCCCGGGATAGTACAATCCTATCGCATCATTGGTTATGAGAACCGTCTTCTGGATAAAGAGGATTTTATAGATGATCAAAAAGATGCAGGTGAAATGGGTGCCGGCCATACTGTGACTGTCCTTTATGAACTGGTTTTTGCAGATGGACTGCCGGGAGTTGCCTCAGATTTGCGCTATCAGACTTCGGAACTAAAGAGAGATGAAGAGAAATTAAATGAGCTCATGTTTCTCAAGTTTAGATATAAACGTCCGGAGGAGTATCAAAGCAGGCTGATTGAGGAGCCAGTGTCCTTCAGGCTTGTAAATAGTACTGATACATCCAGGGATTACCGGTTTTCTGCTTCCGTTGCAGGGTTCGGTTTACTTCTGCGGGATTCAAAATACAAGGGTAGTCTGACATACGATTCTATTCTGCACCTTGCTGAATCTGCTATGGGGCAGGATAAAAATGGAGACAGAGCTGAATTTATAGGGATGGTAAAACTTGCACAATGGATCAAAGAGCTTTCAGATTAATGCAGCAGCTATAAGGCTTACTTCCCCGATTATTACAGTCCTGCCCTAACAATAATCCCTCTGTAACAATCTTAGTTCAAGCTCCTTGCGCAAACTTCAGAGATTATATCAAGCCAGTATTCTCCGTGGGGAACAAATTTTTCCGGGTTCATATCGATCTCATTTTTCAGGATACTGGTATGGCAGAATCGTATATCTTCAACTTCTTCTTTTTGAAGTATTAAATTATTGATATCATCGTTAAATTTATGGAAATACACATTATGAATTTCGTTATCCAGAAAATCTTTATATTGTTTGCTCTGTTTTGAAATTTTATAAAACTCAAGATAATCAATAACAGCTTTAATGCCGAGTTCCTCTTCCAGTTCTCTTATAGCAGATTCTATTGGAACCTCTCCTGCTCCAATGTGTCCGGCAGATGAGACATCCCACCTGTCAGGAAATATGCTTTTACTGCCTGATCGAAGCTGGAGAAGGACCTCTGACTTGTTATTGTATATCCATATGTGAGCAGATCTGTGCCACAAACCAGACCTATGAGCTTCACTCCTCATCCTGCTGATTTTCAGAGGATCATTATTTTCATTATAGATATCTATAAGTTCATCCATTGCGCTTACCTCTTGTTCCAGGTTTCATGAGAATTTTCTTTTATAAACAAACTCCAAACAGAATCCGGTTCCCATATTTTCAGGATATCTTTCCAGGCTTTCTCAGGTGATATCTTTAATATATTTACTCTGTATAAATAGATAAAAACAGATACTCTCATATTCAGCACACAATGAATGAATACTGGTTCATTCAGGCTTAATTCAATTGCCTTGTAAAACCTTTCCAGTTCACTTTGACGGGGGCCGGTAAACTCTACCGGAATCTGTATGTATGTCATTCCCATAAGTGTTACAATTTCGGCTTCATTCTGAAGAGCATCCTCTGATGTTGGAAGGGCCAGGTTAATTACGGTTTTAACATTTAATGTTCTTAATAGAGAGAATTGATCTGCTTCCGGCTGTCCTCCAGTGTAGACAGTATCATTTATTTGCAGGAAATTAATAATTTCATCCATGTATAAATCCTTTCTAATTATTTTCTGAAGCAAGCGCACAAAGCTTATTTACAGTTTTCCAGTTTCTTGTTGTTGCAGTCACTTTTAATTGTTTTTCCAGGAAGCTGTTAGACAGTTTTGTTTTCCCGTAACCATCCGGGCAGTACAGATAAACAGCTTTTTCAGTATCATTAAGTTTTTTCCCTTTTTGAAGATGGTGCAAGGCTTGTAATTTTACTTT
>CBDVAD010000011.1:0-21053 GCA_965371875.1 uncultured bacterium | reverse complement strand
TACCCCACCATCTATAAGTAGAGATTTGGGGACCTCTCCATTCCTGTTATATTCAACATCTATATCCCAACCATCCCCATTCGTCGAAATAATATGCTTTGAAAGATAGCAGGCAAGCTTACTGGATATAGATTGTTCATGAACGTCATGGGTAATTAGATAAAGATCTTTCTGTACCAATTCACTTAATGATTTTTTAAGTATCTTTTTTAATTCATTCTCATTCATATAATTAATCTCCCAAAAATGTTAAAATTTCTGTTTCAAAGCCATATCAATATATAGAAAATCTATTTCCAAGTTAACTTATTTGCGATAGCAACTAGAGTACCACCAAAAAGAGGACCGGAAACACCTAGAAATATATCTACCAGAAAAGATGCTAGAACTGTCAATAATAGAAGAGTAATAGTTATCACTGGAGTAGAGGTTAGTCACTTTGTTTTATCCAAAAACACTGCTATAAATTTATTAATATGATAAAAAGCCATTTCAAAATTTTTCCATAAGAGAGGATTTTTCCCTCCATGGAATAAATTACATCGAAATTTGTATATCACAATCAAAATAAATTGTAACTTGTCCAGTTCCTTAGGATTTGGGTTTTTTAAAATATTTTTTAATTCATGATTCCATTTTCTATTTAGGGTTAAATCAGCAAAAAATCTAGTTGTCTTTTTATTTTGAAAATATCGATTATAAAAGAAACCATATATTTCATTGACTTCCACCTTCAAATCATCATTATATAGTTTATTTGAAATATTAACTAATTGATCATAAAAACTCATATCATTTTGACTATTTTTTAGATGCTTATGTTCAAATACAGACCAAACCCATATAAATTCCAATGAATTGTTTACAGTATCTAAAGATCTATCGCTCAATGAGAGATTAAAATATCCTTTTATCCATTTTTGTACATCAAAATAATTACTTGTAGAAGCTTGTCTCCCAGGCATCTATCTTCCGAAATCCTTAAAAAGTAAGCAACTCATTAGTTAAAAGTCCTTATAGCACGAACGCCAAGAATGGAATATTTGTACACTCTTCGTTGTTGGCCAGTAGAAAAATGCTGAGTCCAAGCAGTATTTGTTTGAAGTCCCTCTGATGAACTCCAATAGTAAGAATCGTCCAATCCTCCAATGATATCTTTCAGCTCAAAAATAATATTTAACTCATCTCTTGATGGTAAATACCAATCATTATATCCAGCAAGATCTAGATCTTCACACAGAGAGGCAGCATAGCTACCTCCACCAAGCTCCCCTACAATCAAAGTCGTATTCGATGCCCCAGTTCCAATTACAAATGAAGTTCCTCCCATATAAGGTTCACTATCACTCCAGAGAATACCACTACTCTGATCGGCTCCAGATATCACTAATCCTCCACCTGTTCCAAAAAGATAGAAGATGACACCTCCTGCATAGGATTCTCCAATTTCAGGATCCTTTACAAAACTCCAGTTTTCACTCCATGAAGACCTTACACCGTCCTCATTAACAGCTCTCACTTGCCAGTAAACATAGTCACCGTTTGATAAAGTTGGAGTATATTGATACTGTGATATTGGTAAATTTTCAATTAATGCAGATGGAAGAGCGATTTCAGTAGATGCATAGCGGATCTCATAATCTACAGCACCAATAATATCATCCCAATCTAATAAAGGTGTTGAATCTGTAGTATTACCGCCATCTGATGGATTAAGCCCATTATAGGTAATATCCCAGGAAACTGTGAAGTTATATATATTACTCCAAGGGACCTGCCCTTCCCCAATGTATACTGGTTTTACCATCCAATAGTATGTTGTATCTAATGATAATGGAGAACCCGATATTATCTGATATTTTGGACCAGTTACTGTTATAGGAGTGGCTAGCAATGTCTGGTTGATATCATCAGTGAAAACTATCTGGTACTCTGAGATTCCATCCAAAGAATCCCAACTAATCAATGGGGAAGTATCACTCGTAGAATTCAAATTAACAGGTGATATGTTTGGAAGTTCAAAGGATATATCACTCAAGTCAACATCGGATGAATAAACAGGGAACCCCTGAAAATTATCAGCCTCAGGATCCACCGGATTATCAAGAACATGATTTTTACAGGTAACCAGCAAAACTGATAAAATTATAATTATTCCAATACTTTTTCTCATTGAAGCTCCCCTTCCAAACGTGCCATCTCGATACCAAGAGAGGTATATTCTATACTCAAACTTTCTGCTGATGGTTTTGACATAAACGAATAAGCTGAAACACCTGCACCAACTAATCCAGCTCCAAGAGCAATATAACTAATTGTATCGTAAGTCTGAAATTCATCCTTATAAGCCACAGCGTCTGCAGTTATTGTTGCTGATTGATAATTATCATACGATTCATCACTTAAGAAGAAAAATATTCCAAAAAGGCAAGTGCTTAAAGCACTTGCTCCTGCAGAAGACCATCCTAAAATATTTTTGTTTTTACTTATACGATCATACTCTTTTATATTAGAATCAATCTCTGTTCTACGCTGATTGATCTCTGCAAGCCTAATAACCTTGTCCTGTCTAATCTTCTTTGAATTATAATCCTGTATCATGACTTTTACTTCATTTACAAGTTCATCAAACTGAAACCTGGAGTCTGAGATTTTGGTTTGAAGATATTCCAGATTCTGAATATGATCTTCAGTTACGGCCGTATTTGTAGTAATAAGATCTGAGTAGTATTTTAGATCAACTTTAAATCCAGTATTTATATAATCTCTGTTGTACTTCAAATCTGGATTAAAATTATATTCAGACTTAAACTTAATAGAATATGAAAAATCTTCAGATTCAAAATCTTTACCATAAACTTTGACATTATAATCATCTACAATAAGCCAGAGTGTTCCACTATTTGAGACAATTTGGCTATACCCTAATTTACCTGTAATTTCTGCTTCAGCTCCTGGAGGGAGCTCGTAATTGAAAGTACCATATTCAAAAGGCTCAATCGATATAGTGGTAACCTTATCTGCATTTATTGTTACAAACCCCCACCAGAAATAACCTTCCCCACCTACAACAATATCATGCCCTCCAACAGGTATACCTGTAAAAAAACCTGTCTACAATGTATCAAGAAAGACACCATCAATATAAACATTCAAATTATCAACACTGCTTTTTACAAATAATTTACCATATGTTTCTTCCAGAGGAATCTCAACCACATCCATGTCTTCTGTTACATTTATATCCACTCTGCCATATAGATTATCTTTCTCTGCTTCTATCCTGATATATCCCAAGGGAATCTGCTCAAAGAGATCAGGACTAACACCTTTTCTTACTCCATTAATATAAATTGTTGCTCCTTCAGGATTTGTCATTACAAATAACTCTCTGTAATCTTCTGCTATCATTACAGTGTCACCGGAAGTATATGTAAGACCTGCTATTTTATAGGCTAAAAGCTCTACTTTCTCAGTAATAAGACCAAGAGAATCGGTTTTAATATTATCTGCATTGATATTCATTCCTGTAGTAACATCAATTACCTTTACATTAAGTACATATTCATCACCTATAGCTGACAACTCTCCCAGAATAATCTGTTCTGCTGCAAGGAGTTTCCCAAGTTCAATGGCATATTTTTTATCCGCAAGACCGGAAAGGCTTATTTTCTGGGATTCAAATACAGCAGCTATCTGGTTATGCTCAAAAACCGTATATGCCCCAGTCTTAACAAGGGCAGTCTCAAAAAGGCCTGCAACTGTTTTAGCGTTAGATTCTGGTATATTGATGGCAGTAAAGGGAATGACAGCAATACGTGGTTTAGATTGTTCTCCAAAAGTTAATAAAATAATTACAAAAGTTAGAAGAAAGGCTATTAGATGTGGTTTATATCTCATTAATACTCCGTATTATTAAATATACTTAGTGCAAGTATATACTATTTTATAAAATTTTCAATATAGCAATCATTTCCCCAGATATTTGAAGCAGGAAACCATTCCCCGGTGTACTAATAGTTATGATGAATCTATATTTCTCCAGGCTTGCTTGTTTTTGCTCTGTTGTCATGGTATTATTAAATACAGAGATATGCAGTGGAATTTGAATGGGATCCAGGTAAAGCTGCTATTAACTTTAAAAAACATGGGATCTCATTTCCTGAGGCTTTATCTGTGTTTAGTGATCCATTGGAATTAACCATTTCCGATCCGGATCACTCTTTAGATGAGTATCGGTTTCTGAGCATTGGGGAATCCAGCAAGGGAAGGCTATTGATTGTATCTTATACAGAAAGAGAAAATGACAGGATCCGCGTAATAAGTTCCAGAAAAGCAACAAGACTGGAGAAAAAGCAATATGAGCACAATTGATAAAAATAATGAAATGCGTCCTGAATATGATTTTTCAGAAGGCACACAGGGAAAACATCATCAGTCTTATAAAGATGGTACTAATGTTGTTTTATTGGATCCGGACATTGCTGAAGTGTTTAAGGATTCAGATGCTGTTAACCATGCTTTGAGAATGCTTATGGAATTGGCTGGTTCAGAACTAAAAAGAAATAAAACAAAACATTCTGCTTAAAACAGGACATACTTTTATAAAAAGGCAACCACATAGCAATTATTCCAACCAACAATCACTGTAAAATAAACAACCATTGTTCAACCTGTCAGGGATTGGAAGGGCGCCGAAGGCGGTCGGTTTTGTAGGGGCGCCCCTGTGTGGGCGTCCATGCAATAACCGACGAAACCCCTGGAAAGCCCGGCCCCGGGATTGCCTACGCGTATAGAGACGTTGCATGCAACGTCTGTACCTATTGAAACAAAATGTTATCTCTTTGATTCAATTCGGGGTGACAGCCATAATTTAAAAAAAGTCTGCCACGGACAGTGTAAATTCAGCCAGGATACGATGGTTTAATTTGACTAAGGCTAAAATCTATGGTACCTCTATGGTATGAAAAACAGAATAAAAGATATACTTAATACGACAGCAGAGAATCAGAAAATAACTGTGCAGGGATGGA
Organism: uncultured bacterium; assembly: GCA_965371875.1. GTDB lineage: Bacteria > Spirochaetota > Spirochaetia > B11-G9 > B11-G9 > JAJRQE01. The sequence continues at coordinate 16,020 of CBDVAD010000011.1, read as the reverse complement.
TCAGAACAAAAAGAGACTCGAAGAACCTATGCTTTTTTGAACTCTCTGACGGATCATCACTAAAAAACCTGCAGATTATTATTGATAAGGAAAAACACGATCTTAATACAGAAATTGATCGTTTATCTACTGGTGCCAGTGCGACAATTACAGGAATACTTGTAGAATCTCCTGGAAAAAACCAGAGTGTTGAACTTCAGGGACAGTCAATAATAGTTGAGGGTGAATCCCCTGCAGAAACTTACCCCTTACAGAAGAAAAGACACTCCTTTGAGTTTTTACGTGAAATTGCACACCTCCGTCCCCGTACCAATACTTTCAGTGCTGTTGCAAGAGTAAGAAGCACTCTAAGTTTTGCTGTACATAATTTTTTCAGGGAAAATGGTTTTGTTTACATTCACACTCCCATAATCTCTGCCAGTGACTGTGAAGGCGCCGGAGAGATGTTCCAGATAACAACACTGCCCATGGACAGTGTTCCAATGATAGATGGTGAGGTTGATTATACAAAAGATTTTTTTGGAAAACCTGCAAATCTTACCGTAAGCGGCCAGCTGGAAGGTGAAATATACGCAACAGCTTTAAAGGATATTTATACCTTTGGTCCTACTTTCCGGGCTGAAAATTCAAATACCAGCAGGCATTTGGCTGAGTTCTGGATGATTGAACCGGAAATGGCATTTTGCAACCTGGACGGCAATATGGAGCTGGCAGAAAAGTTCCTGAAATATATTCTGCAATATGTACTGGATAACTCCAGTGAAGACATGAACTTTTTCAACAGTTTTGTGCAGAAAGGAATAATTGATGATATTAAGCATGTCATTAAAAGTCCTTTTACTCATTTAACTTACACAGAAGCAGTAGATATATTGATAAAAGCTGATACAGATTTCGAATTCCCTGTAGAATGGGGTCATGATCTCCAGTCTGAACATGAAAGATACCTTACAGAGAAAGTTTATAATGGACCTGTTATCCTGACTGACTATCCCAAAGAGATAAAAGCTTTCTATATGAAGCTTAATGAGGATGGGAAAACTGCCCGCGCCATGGATATACTGGTACCAAGACTAGGTGAAATAATAGGCGGCAGCGAACGGGAAAGTGATTTGGAAAAACTAAAAGCAAGGCTTGACGAACAGGACCTTGATCACAAAGATTACTGGTGGTATCTGGAATTACGTCAGTACGGAACTGTCCCTCATGCTGGGTTCGGTCTCGGGTTTGAAAGATTGATACAGTATGTAACAGGAATGCAGAACATAAGGGACGTTATCCCATTTCCAAGAACAGTAGGCAGTGCAGATTTTTAAATACCCCATGCATCCGTAGGGGCGAACGGCCGTTCGCCCCTACGTTTGCATCGATACCGTGTTAATTAAACTATCAGAATGATTATAATACTTTATAAAGTTCAGGTAGTCTGTCCTTGTAACAAGACCAATGGTCTTTCCATCCTCAACAATAGGTATATGCCCAATATTGTTGCCAAACATCAAGCGTTCAATTTCCCGCATAGATAAATCTTTTTTACCATGTATAACATTTTTTATCATATATCCCTTAACAGGAGCATGCATCTGATTTGCTCTTCTGGCTTTCATTATATCCTTTAAAGTAATAAATCCTGATAATTCATCATTCTGATTGTTTACAGGAGCGCCGCTATGGTTAATAGACTCAAGAAACATTGATGTTTCTATAAGACTCCAATCTTCTTTTACAGAGTGCACCTCGGTAGTCATTATTTTACCTACTGTGACTGCATGACTAATATTTTCTTCCAGGTATTCTATAAGATCTTCCAGAACAATTTTTCCGGATTTATTTTTAAAAAGAACGGATGCAGCCATAGAATGTCCACCACCACCTAATTCTCCAAGAAGAACGTTTAAATCAATAGCCTCCTTCTGGCTTCTGGCAATTACAATGGATGATGAATTTTTTTTAAATGAAAACACTGAAAAATAAGCGTCAGGATTTTCAACTTCAAAGACCTTTTCTGCTACCGCAGCAAGACCGCTTATCTGTTTTTCAAGCTCAATATAAGAAAATAATACCAGGTGACCATTTATATGCTTATAAACCTGATGATTCAGAATATCATGAAATAAATGTATCTGATATTCCTCTTTCAGGGTCTTTAGAAATCTCCGAATAATATTAATATCTGCTCCGCAGTTCATTAAGTGATGGGCAACTTTAAAATCCTCAATTTTGACATTCTCATGAGTAAAATTTCCTGTATCAGCAAAGATACCTGTAAGAGCAATAGTTGCTATATCAGGGCTAATTTCAATTCCCTTATCCATCAGTTCCAAAGCAAGGATTGTAGTATTGGATCCAAAATTCTCATAATGAACTTTCTGCGTTTCCAGATCACTTGAATCTGAAGGATGATGATCATAAACAATAATACTGGAAGGCATTCCATCCATTACTTTAAGATATTCATCTATTCGTTTTACAGACCTGGTATCAACAACTACAAGACTTTCAACAGAAGCGCCCTTAATATCCCTGACACTCAAAAAATTAAAATAACTATCGTAGAGATTATAAAAATCCCTGGCAACAGGATGAATCAGGCGACTTCTGACCAACTGATGGTCCGGATAAAGAAGTTTTGCCAGAGCCATTGAACCCAGACAATCCATATCCATATTTGTATGTCCTACAATAAGTTTCATCATTTACCCCTTTAGTAACCCTGTAGATAGCCATGGAATATATGTAATAAGAAGTACAGAAAAAAGTAACATTAGAAAAAATGGAATAACTGTTTTATAAATTCGTGCAAGGGGCTCATCAAATCGATAAGATGCCAGAAACAAATTAAGCCCTACCGGAGGTGTAAGATATCCAAGTTCCAGATTGGCTAAAAAGATAATTCCCAAATGGACAGGATGAATATCAAAGATAGCACCAAGAGGAAGCATAAGAGGTACAACAACCATAATTGCAGAAAAGATATCCATCATACTCCCGGTTATAAGCAAAGCAAAATTAAGAAGAATTAGAAATAGATATTTTGAACTGATATGGGCTTCTACCCAGTATGTAAGTTTCATAGGGATTTCTGCATCGATAATGAAATAGGATAATCCTCTGGATGATGCAAGAATTATCAGTACACCGCCTATGATAGGTATACTCTTAAGAAATACAGAAACTATTTCATTGTATTTAATATCCTTTTGAATAACTACTTCAACAAGAAGAGCATATATTACTGCAACTGCTCCAGTTTCTACCAGAGAAGTTATACCGCCAAAATAGGATACCAGTATTATAATCGGCAGTAGTATTTCCCAGGCTGCTTCTTTAAATGAAATAAGCAGAGAACTAAGTTTAAAAGGGATTCTGGAAGTTCCACTCTTCAGTGCTGTTATAATTCCAAAACCAGACAAAATTGAGACCATAAGCAAACCGGGAATAATCCCTCCGATAAACAAATCTTTAATGCTTATCTGAGCGATAACACCGTATAGAATTATTGGAAGGCTTGGGGGGAAAAGAAGTCCGATACTACCCGAAGCAGTTAATAGTCCATAGGTAAACTCCTTTTTATATCCTCCACTTTCCATTAATATATAGCCAAGAAGAGCTCCAAGAGCCAGAATGGTAACTCCGGAAGCACCTGTAAAAGTCGTAAAAAAAGCACATACAAGAACAGCTGAAACTGCAAGTCCACCGGGTATCCATCCAAAAAGTGCCTGAAACAAACCAATCAGTCGTTCTCCAGCCTTACTTTCAGAAAGGATAAAACCTGCCAGAGTGAACATGGGAATAGCTGCAATAGTATGTCCAGTGAGCATTGAATATGCTTCATTTGGGATTAGTTCAAGGACACCCCATGTACCGGCAAAGAGTAGATAGGCAGCACCTCCAAGTACAACAAACAATGGTAATCCGAAAAACATTGACAGGAACAGAACAATAAGCAATGGTTTTGTGAATATTGCTGCAAAGGTGTAATAGTAATCATTTAATATATACAGAAAAGAAGGTACTTCAGACATCAGGGTATAAGCAATATTAACTACTGATGGCAGGGCAAGAAGAAATCCAATTAAAAACCCGCTTCTTACGATACGGCTACCGACTTTCGATATCTTTTCAGAATTGGAAAATCTGTATGATATGATAAAATATCCAATTGGAATGATTGCTGTTAAAATTCTTACAGGGAAAATACCAATCATCATACTTTTATCAAAAGCCATAAGTATCATTGATAAACCACTTATGGCAAATGCAAATGTAATGGTGGAAGACAGAGTATGATTAAATACTATAATAAGAGTTTTGAACCTTGATCCAAGCAGATCAAGACCTGCAGAGATTGCCAGATGCTGATTGCTCCGGGAAGTTATCATACCTCCTAGAAATGTAATCCATAAAACAAGATGGGCAGTATATTCAGCTCCACTTTGAATACTTGATCTAAAAAAGATCCGCATGATAATTTCTACTACCGGAACTACAGCCAATAACAGCAGGATGAAAGATGCAGTAAAATTTTCTGTTTTTACAAGATACTTTTTAATCTGCATTGCCACCGGAGTATTTCCTGTATTCTTCAGTATATGAAACTGCTTCATTAAATAGATCCCTTGAGATTGTAGATCCAATTATTCCATCTGTAAGATACACATCATTGATAATTGTCTCCCAGGCATTCACTATATCTTCATCTGCAGAATTAACTGTCAGCCCATTATCAAGCATTACCTGAAGAGCTCTTTCATCAAGTTCTCTGGCAGCCACATCAAGAAGAATGATATGTTCTTTGGTTACATCTATAAAATCCTGTCTGTACTTCTCCGGTATTTTCTTCCAGGATCTTTCACTAAAAATTATTCCTCCAACCAATGGAGCAAGTGGAAAATCGAGCATATTGTCAGCAATAGGAAATACCTGAAAGGCTGCTGCAACCAGATTGGAGAGTATCAGAGCATCGGTCCGTCCGCTTTGCAAACCTGCCAGCCAGTCTATAGAGTCTCCAGGGACAATATGAAAACCAAGATCTTTAAGTATTCTTGTCAGTATAACTTCACCGGTTGTAAACCCGAGTTTCATGTTCTCCAGATCTCCTGGATAATAAACAGGGTCTCTTGAGAAAATGTTCATCCATCCAGCCGTTGTCCATCCAACCAGCTTAAAACCCTTATTTTTCATTAGCTCCTGATATGTATCATTCATTTTGTCCATAACATATCTCAGTTCACCTTCATCCTTTATAAGAAGAGGAAGGCTTAAAATAAACAGATCCGGTGAGATCTTATTAAGGCCTAAAGTTGATGCTACCATTCCGTCAAGAGCACTAACCCTTACTTTGCGCAAGGTATCATCCTCAGTTCCGGTTATCCCTCCAGGATAAATCTTCAACTTAATACTTCCACCGGAAATTCTTTCCCATTCAGCGGCTATTTCATTCAGAGCTTTATCCCAGGGTGAATTTCTTGGTGCAACACTTCCAATTTTCAGTGTAATAGAAGAAATCATTGTTGCAGAGAAAATCAAAAGTATTAGAACAAGCAGATTCTTTCTAAAATACATATATTCTCCTTTGTGTTGCATAAGCGACCAGCCTTTCAGAATTATGGTATAAAAAAATAGTCCTCTATATGGTCCAGAAGCCAATGTGCCTTTCGCTGACTAATAATATTCATGAGTCTGTTCTCAGGTTTTAGATCCAAATCTATGGCCAGAGCCTTATTAAGAGTTGACTTAAACTCTGTTAAATTCTGGTTTCTTATAAAAATTGAAGAGCTTGATACATAAGGAGAGGCCTTGGCACCATGAGAAAACTGAACAGACAATTCTAAATGGAACATTACCTGATCATCAATAGTCATATCTGAAAATAACTGTCCATTTGCAGCATAGTAATCCGAGAGAACACGAAGTACAGAATAACCCTTGTCTTTATCTGTTGTACGGTATATCAAACTAACAGGCAGATTTCCGAACACAGCAATAAACAGATCATGTAATGATCCCTGATTAAAATCATCTTCCATCTCCAGAGCTCTGACTGCAAGAGCAACAGCTCCGGGAACTGTAATCATAAGCTCAGGATTAAAACTATCTACCGAAAATTCACCCATAATAGCTGCAGCCTTCCAGTAGAGAAATGGTACAGCATCACTGTCCAAATTTTCAAACGCCGCCAGCCAATTTCCTTCATTGAAGTAGTTATTAAATCCAGGATAAAGAAGTTCCAGTCCCCGGGTAGCATATACTCCGCCTCTACGATACATTGCAGCTGCTCTGGCAAAAAGCCGCTCTTTTTCGTCAATATGTTCATATCCAAGAAGTTCTGCAGGGGACTGGAGGAAGCCATTTGCATAAGAAATAAATCCACCTGCCGTTGCTTCTATTAAATCAATATTTTCGGAATCAGAGTATAAAAGACTTTCAAATACTTTTAGAGTGAAAGGAAGTGCATCAGCAATAAATTCAGGATCATCATCTGTTGTAAAAACTGATCCGCTTCCACTACCTGTAAGCGCTTCTGCTACAATTCTTGTAGCAAGTCTGTTAATGGAACAGGAAGAGAGAGTAAGAAATAATATTACAGATGATAAGTAAAATAAACTTTTCATAGATCTTTACGTTTACTATACACGATTATCACCATAATTCAATACTATTTTGTAACTATTCAGACTGTAGGCTAAAGGCTATTAGACTATTAGGGCAGTCTATCTCTCGACTATCTTCCCTAACAGCCTACAGCCTAATAGCCTTCTTCCCCCTTCCTATCTGTTCTGCCATCGCCTTAATTCCCTGTCAAATGCATTGGCAAATTGCTGGACATCCCTGTTGTTCATAGATCCTGCAGATTTAGACATTACACCATAGCTTCTAAGCTCTGTCATGGCATTTCTCATTGAAAGTCTTTCACCGATATTATCAGTTGTAAAGACACTGCCTCTGTCATCAAGAACAAGCAGCCCTCCTTTTACAAGATCTGCTGCAAGAGGGATATCTCTTGTTATAGCAATATCCCCTTCTTCTGCATTTTCATAGATGTATTTATCTGCCTCTCCTTCACCCAAAGGAACCAATTCCATTGATGACCATTTGCCTGCTACATCAGGAATATTTCTATTTGCAACAAATATTGTATTTATCTCTACCCGTTTTGAGGCACGGAGAATAATCTCTCTTATCTGCCGTGGACAGGAATCAGAATCCACCCAAATTGTCATCTTTTACTCTGCCCAGGTATTCCTGCAGTAAATATTTCAGCTGTTCCTTTCAAAGTATAAGAATTGATACAAGCAGGAATAAGGATACTCTCTCCTTTGGATATTGTAATGGTTCCTTCCTTTGAATAAAGAACTGCTTTTCCTGATATACAGATTATAATTTCAATAAATTCACGGTTATTTTTCTCTACAGACATATTTTTATCTACATTAAGAAACCCGAGAGAGAATTCCTTTGAGGGTGTATTATACTCAAACACCCCGGGATTTTTCTCAACCGGTTTCAGAATTCCTCCGGCTGCAGATTTAAAATTAAGAACTTTAAGGAGTTCCGCCACATCAACATGCTTGGGGGTCAATCCGCCACGAAGAACATTGTCTGAGTTAGACATTAGCTCAATACCTGTACCTTCCACATATGCATGTAGTTCGCGGGGGCCCTGATAGAGTGCCTCGCCCGGGTTAAGAACATAAAGATTTAGAAAGAAGGGAGCTAAAATTCCAGGATCAGCACTGTATAAAGCTGCAAATTTCCTAACCAGATCAGCTTCCAGAGAATTATCACTTTCGGCCCATCTTAAGGCATCTTCTATCAGTATTTTTAAATCAGAAGGCTCCAAAGACATAAATGCCACAAAAAAAGACCTGATCCTGTTTTCTACACCCTTCTGAAAAGAGGAAAGTAAGAAATCTGAAAATACCATACTTTGAATTTTTTTAAAATTGGATTCTATTGCTTCGGAATCCCGAAAGCCGCACATAGCAGTAAAAGGTGTTAATGCACAGATTATCTCAGGCTTATGGTTATTATCTTTATAGTTTCTTTCGAAAGCATCCATGGGTATGGATCTGGAATTTTCATCACTAAACCCTGCTTCAGCCTGTGCCTTATCCGGATGAGCCTGAATAGAAAGAGGACTCCCTGCAGACAGGACTTTAAAAAGAAATGGCAGCCGTTTCCCAAACCGTTCAATATCTCTACCCAGAATTTCATTTGGGTACTTTGAAATGAGCTGACCCAAAGTAACATTTCCGGAATCCATAATGACAGATGAGGGAGCCCGGGGATGATCTCCCATCCATAGTTCGGCCCAATGTTCTTCTGATTGTTTCAAACCAAGCATATTCGGTATATAATCAACTGAACCCCAGGAATACTTTTGAATGCTATTAATCATTTTTAATGGTTTCATAAATAAAAGTTTATATAGAGTGACAGAGATGGTCAATCAGCAATATTGGTCGATTGAGGCTGTCCGGTAACCCGGTAATTCACAAATTGTGATGCTGAACTTAATATGTATGGCAATATATCAGCAATTGAACCTTAAAATTAAGCCTCGATTCAGTGGGATTATGTTACCGGACAGCCTGAATTAAATAAAAATTTTTCCCATATGCTCCTTGAAAAAATAGTATCAAACCAGCCATAATACAAAAAGATAACAATATCAGGAGAAAAATTATGACTTATTCCCCACTGCAAATCGCACGATATAAATATGAACCTAAACTTCCGGAAGTTCTTAAAGGAGATATTCATAAAATTGGAATAGATCCTAAGGGATCTACCCATTCAGAATCGGATCAGAAGTTATTGGAAGAACTTTTCCCAAGAACATACGGAGCTCCATTTATTGAGACTATAAGTCTTCAGGAAAGTACAAAGTCTGTAAGTATTAATATTGGGGTTGTTTTGTCCGGAGGACAGGCGCCAGGTGGTCATAATGTTATTTCAGGACTTTTTGACGGGATGAAAAAAGCTCATCCTGAGTCTAAACTAATCGGTTTTCTGGGCGGTCCCTCAGGTATACTGGAGAATAAAACAATTGAACTAAACTCTGATATTGTTGATCAGTTTAGAAATACGGGTGGATTTGATATTATAGGTTCCGGACGAACAAAACTGGAGACTACAGAGCAGTTTGATATATGTGAAGATGTTTGCAAACTGCATGATATATCGTCCCTTATAATTGTGGGTGGTGATGACTCAAATACAAACGGAGCTGTACTTGCTGAATATTTCAAGCAGAAAAATTCAGGAATATCTGTAATTGGGGTACCGAAAACAATTGACGGTGATCTTAAAAACGAATATATCGAGATTTCTTTTGGTTTTGATACAGCAACAAAAACCTATTCTGAACTAATTGGAAACATAGAGAAAGACGCTAATTCAGCTAAAAAATACTGGCATTTTATTAAGCTTATGGGTAGAAGTGCTTCTCATATATGCCTGGAATGCGCACTTCAGACTCATCCTAATATTGCTCTTATTTCCGAGGAAATTGAACATGAACATAAATCACTAACTGATATTGTTATGGATGTGGTAAATATTATTGCAAAAAGAAGTGAACTGGGAAGTGATTATGGAATAATACTCATTCCCGAAGGTCTTATAGAATTTATACCTGAAATGAAACAATTAATATCAGAATTGAATACTCTCCTTGCAGAGAACACAGAACATTTTGGATCTCTGCACACCTTTGAAGATCAGTCCAGATGGATAAATCGTGAACTAAGCAGAGACTCTTCCTACATCTTTTCAACACTTCCAAACAATATACAAAGGCAGCTGCTTATGGATCGTGATCCACATGGAAATGTTCAGGTATCCAGAATTGAAACGGAGAAACTTCTGGTCCAGATGGTTGCATCCAGGTTGGATGAGATGAAAAGTGAAGGAAAATTCAAGGGAACTTTCAGTCCCCAGGATCATTTTTTCGGATATGAAGGCAGATGTGCATTCCCTTCCAATTTCGATGCTGACTACTGTTATTCACTGGGATACAATGCGTATGTACTTGCAGCCTCAGGTTTAACAGGTTATATATCATCAATCCGTAATATAGCGAAACCTGTTAAAGAATGGACTGCAGGAGGTGTTCCGGTAACAATGATGATGAATCTTGAATCCAGACATGGAAAGATGAAACCTGTAATAAAGAAGGCCATGGTAGAACTTGACGGGAAACCTTTTAGCGAGTTTGCCGCCAAACGGGATATCTGGGCAATTAAATCATCCTATGTTTTTCCAGGGGCTATTCAGTACTTTGGACCTTCAGAAGTTTGTGATGCTGCATCAATTACACTACAGCTTGAGGGTGAATAGTTTTAAGAATTAACGGGCCGGACAGCTCGAATTAAAGGGATTTTATAAAACATCTGCATCGTTTATGCTGTCTGTGCTCATAGTGTCTCCACATATCCTGAACAGCCTTGTTGTCTTCTAGTTCTCCGGTAGTTTCACAAACCTTAATACCGTTTTTAATTGCATTTTTATTGATTTCATTCATCATAATGGATATTACACCATGACCAATATATTCCTTTTTTACACCAATCAGATAAAAATCAAGTTTTGTTGGATGTTTAATAGCCTGGAGCATATAAAGTAATCCAAAGGGGAATTTTCTACCTTTAGCTTTTCTTAATGCTTCTGTAAAAGAAGGGAATGCAAGCCCAACAGCAACAACTTCATCCTTTTCATTAATTATAAATTTTGAATATTCTGGAAGGATAAAATCAAAATATTGATCAGTGTAGAATTTTTTCTGTTTCTCTGTAAGAGGTATTACACCAAACAGATCACTATAGGCCTCATCGATAATATTAAAAAACCCAGGAATATACGGTACAATGTCCTTTGCTTTTTTTGCTTCTAAAAGGCGTAATTTTGATCTTTTCAGAATCAATTCATTTACTCTGACAATTTTTTCAGGAATTGTATCCGGTACTTTTACCTCAAACTCAAGCCAGTCGACCTCTTTCTCATAGCCAAGTTTTTTGAGATGCAGGGGATAGTAGGGGTAATTATAAATCATAGGATAGGTACCCTGCTCTTCAAACCCTTCAACCAGCATCCCATGTTCATCAAAGTCAGTGAACCCCATGGGGCCTTCAATGGAATTCATTCCATTTTCTTTTGCCCATTTTTCGGCTTTATCAAAAAGAGCTTTTGATACTTCCTCATCATCAATGAAATCGATCCACCCAAATTGGGCTTTTTGAACCTTCCATTTTTCGATTAGCGCATTATTAATTATAGCAGCAATTCTTCCAGCAATTCTTCCATTTTTGTATGCAAGCCAATATTTTACTCTGCTAAAGTCAAATGCAGGATTTGTATTCCAGTCAAGAGTATTTATTTCATCACTCATAAAAGGAGGGGCCCAGTACTGATTGTCTTTATAAAGTTCAAATGGAAATTTAACAAATTTCTTCAGGTCTTTTTTAGTCAGTACCTCTTTTATTTCAACACTCATCCTGTCCCCTGATTTTATTTAAGTATTATAAACGTGATAAAAATATATTCCTGATATCCTGATGTTCCAGTCTGCAGGGTGTATTCTTCAAACCTGTTATTTTTGATGCAGCTGTAAGATCTTTTTCTGTAAATCCATAATCTGATAACCTTGATACACCAAATTCTTCAACCCAGATATTCAGGGTAGATATAAGATTTTTTCTATTTGATTCGGGAGAATTATAGTTAGTACCAGTTAACGCTATTCCGGCTTCGGAAAATTTCAGCATAGATTTTGAACTGGAATAATCACCTTCATCCAGTTTATCTATTATCATTTCTGTTGCTGATCCAAGAAGAGTACCGCATACTACTCCATGAGGTATCGATCGTAAAGCTCCCAGAACAGAAGCTGCTCCATGAACGACTCCAAGTCCTGCATTGGCAAGTGTTATCCCTGACAGGTATGCCGCATAGGCCATCTCTCCCCTGGCGTTCATGTCATTTCCTTTTTCTACAAGCCGGGGAAGACTCCTTCCTGCCAGCTTCAGACCCTGGAGTGCAAGATTATCTGTAAAAGAGTTTGATTTGGATGAAACAAAAGATTCCAGTAACTGTGTTATTGCATCAAGGCCTGTAGCAACAGTTAATTCGAAAGGACAGCCTACTGTAAGTTCAGGATCTATAACGGCAATATCAGGTATATAACCCTTATGACGGAGAGATTTTTTAAAACCATTTTTTCCAATTTTAGTGATAACTGCATTTTTTGTTACTTCAGATCCGGTCCCGGATGTTGTAGGCACACATATCAATGGCTTTCGATCACCAGTCGGTTCTTTTGTACCAACCCCCTCAAGGTAATCGACAATACTGCCGGACATACAGAGCATTGCAGATACAGCTTTTCCTGTATCCATGACTGTGCCGCCGCCAATAGCTATAACAGCATCAATATTACTGTTTTTAAGATTCTGAACAATTTCATCAACTTTTTCAGGACTTGTCTCTCCAGTAGATCTGTAATGGTAGTACTTGATTCCAGCTGCAGTAAAGGAATCTGAGAGATCCTGCCAAAAAACAGAATTAATAAATGAGCTGCCTCCTGTGATTACTGCAATATTCTTAAAATCCCTGGCAGTAATTATATTCGGTAAACTCTTAATAGTGCCTGCTCCAAATACAAGCTCAGGTATTGGTGCTATGGTAAATTTATCCATAAGGAAAGACTGCCCTATTTCTCTCTGATTGTCAAACAGGGAAAGAAGCCTTCATCTTTCCTCCATTTTTATTATTAATTTTTCATTTATAGTTTTTCATTTCTCACCCCTCCCATTTCCTGATATACTTATACTGGTAATAAAAGGAGACCTCTATGGATAGTAACAGCAAATATCAACGTCCTTCCTGGGATGACTACTTTATGGAAGTTGCAGATGCTATTTCAAAGAGGGCAACCTGCGACAGAGGGCGCAGCGGTTGTGTAATAGCCAGAGATAAACAGCTTCTTGTTACAGGTTATGTGGGGTCACCTCAGGGCCTTCCCCACTGTGATGATATCGGTCACCAAATGAAAAAAGTGATTCATGAGGACGGGCACATAACCCAGCATTGTGTACGTACAGTTCATGCTGAGCAGAATGCCATATGCCAGGCTGCCAGGCAGGGTATATCCATAGACGGAGCAACCCTGTACTGTAGAATGACCCCATGCAGAACATGTGCCATGCTGATAATAAATTGCGGTATAGTCCGGGTGGTATGTGAAAACAGATATCATTCTGCCGATGAGTCTGAAGATATGTTTAAACAGGCCGGCGTACAGTTGGATTATGTTAGTAATGAGGTATTGAAATACAAGGAACAGTAGGGGCGACCGGCCGGTCGCCCCTACCGTTCCATAAACATACGTGGTTTATTTGTTTAATCCTCTTCCAATTCCCTGTATAAAACTGCAATATTCCCTATTACAGATATTACTTCTGCTTTCACAGAATCTGCCATAGAGGAGCTTAATGTCCGTCGGTCCTCTTTGAAATCAAGAAATTTGATCTTTATTAGTTCATGATCAGCCAGTGCTGCATCAACAGCTGCCTTTAACTCAGGCGTAACTCCGTTTTTTCCAATCATTACAACAGGCTTAAGTGTATGAGCCTCTTTTCTTAGCATGTTTCTCTCTCTGCTTGTTAATTTTTCCATTAAAATTTAATCCCCATCCATTTTGAAGGATCAGCCATAGTTTGATCTATAAGCCCAATAGAAACATTATCCGTAGTTTCTGCTATAAGATATTCTGATCCGTCATGATAATAATGTGCACCTTTGCCCTCGACCGCTACACCGGCAAGACTATGACTGTATTCTGATGAAACCATTAATATACCATCTATGCCGTTGTATTCAAGTAGTATGATGTAAAGTAATGCTCTTGAATCACAATCTCCTGCAGCTTCAATAACTGTATCTATGGGACTCATAAAATCTGACAATGTTCCAGTTCTGATATACTCAAAGGTCTGTATCCAATCAAGAAGAATAGAACTCTTTTCCAGTTCATTAAGACTTTCAAACCCGGCTATTATCTCCCTGTTGACTATACGGGCAATTCTTCTTAGACGATTATAGTTGTCCCGGTATATAAGACGATAATATCTGGCCCATGCGAGGTTGGATAATTCAGAATCTGTATATTGAACAAGTATTCTGGCTTCTCTTTCAATAAGAATACGGGCTGCATCTACTTCATTAAGATCAAAAGATACCGGGATTTTCTTTGTATCCATAGAAAGATAAGTAATTGTTTTGTCTCTCCCCGGCCAGGGGTAATAGAACTGGCTGACAGGTCCTGGATTTTTTAATCCAGCTTCATTAAGAGAAAATGAATCAAGGGAAGAGAGGATAAAATCATGAGCAATATCATAGCTGCTTTCATCACTAAAACCCAGTAGAACAATATCATCTGTTTCCCCTTCGATACAGATCAGATATCCCTGATAACTGTATCCGGAAGATGAAAAACCAATACTGGAAAAATAACTTTCCCTGGTATCAAATATAAAGGGTTCACCTTCTCCTGATGCACCCAGTTCTCCGGAGACATAGCTGTATATATCCATAGCAGTATTAAAAGTATTTCCCGGATACCTTTTAATCTGGAAATAGGCAGAGTCCGTAGGATCTGCAAAGGTTACTTTATCTTCTTTATTATCCAGTACATACCACCCCTCAGGGACATTGACAAAACTTGATGTAAAAAACCCAGCCTCCCATGAAAAGGCATGGATAGTTGTAAAAAACAGAAACGATAGTATAAATATTCTTCTGATCATACTAACTAATCGGCGGAAACTTTAAACCTTTTAATCTTCCTGGTTGTAGTCATTTCCATAGCCTCATCCAAAATACACAATCTGGAAATCCTTTTATAAGGAAGAAGGTCTCTGTTTACCTGATCTATTATTTTATCAAACTCTGCTTTTATATTTTCTTTAGAATATTCAAGACCATTTTTCTCAAAGATCTTCTTCTGTGCTTCAATATTGGGATAGATCAGAGCTTCAATAGCTTCAGTTTTCATTTTTTCATTCAGAACGTAACCTCTCACAAGAATCTGTTCAACTTCGTCGAAAAGTTGAAAGTGATCTTCTATCTCCTCGGGAAATACATTCTTTCCACCTTCAGTTACAATAAGTGATTTCTTTCTTCCTGTAAGGTATAAAAAGTTTTCATTATCCAGATAACCTACATCACCTGTTTTAAGCCAACCGTCATCAGTAAATATTTCATCCGTTGCCTCTTTATTTTGATAATAACCCTGCATTACCATTGGGCCCTTAACAATAATTTCACCGGATCCTTTTTCATCAGGATCAAGAATCTTCATCTCTGTTCCGGGCAGTACTGCTCCAACAGATTCTTCTTTATAGTGCTCAACAGGATTAAGGGCGATAATAGGAGATGTTTCAGTAAGACCATAGCCCTGAACAAAATCTATTCCCAGCTGATTAAACATTTTGAATGTTGATGCCGGAAGAGGCCCGCCGCCGCAAATACATATACGGTTTGTATCCAGAGAGAGTTTTGAAAGTAAACCTTTAAACATTTTTTTACCTGGATTTTTACCAGTAGTTTTTTTGATAACACCACTGATAAACATAAGAAACCTTATAATTCCGTAAATTATTATCCCCTTCTCTCTTATGCCATTCATTAGGGCTTTTAACATTTTATTAAATAACATAGGTATAGCAAGAAACATAGTTACCTTGCCAATTTTTAAATCTTTAAGAATTTGCGAAACTACAAGTTTTTTTGCAAAGACTATTTCTGCTCCGACAGATATCCCCTCAATAAACACGGCAAGCATGGAATAGGAGTGATGGAGAGGAAGAAGAGCATAAAAGACATCCTTCTCGTTAAGAGCCATATGTCCCTGGGCAAGAAAACAGTCACTGACAAAATTCTGATGTGTCAGCATAACACCTTTCTGATTACCTGTTGTACCTGAGGTGTAAAGAATAGCAGCAAGATCTTTCTCTGAAG
>CBDVAD010000010.1:0-22016 GCA_965371875.1 uncultured bacterium | reverse complement strand
AATTTGCATCACCCTTATTAATATTTCTTTTATATGCATTCATAATATGGATGGAATAATCGACCCCGATACCGATTGCAAGGGAGGCCAGAAGAGAGGTAATAATATCCAGATTAAACTGGAAGAGTATCATGAACAGGAATATACCGGCTAAGGCAAAAAAGACAGGTATGAGTCCAATTAAACCGGCCAGAGGGGAGCGGAACATTGCTGTGACAATGATCCATACAACTATCAATGCTGTAATTAGAGAAATATACTGGGACCTGGTTACCAGATTTGATAAGACATATTGCAGAGTTGCTCCGCCGCCAATAACGTAGTTCCAATCATCAGTTAAATAATAATCCCAGAATGACTCAATGTTAGCCATAAGAATATTCTGATTATTCTGTGAGATATCAGCCAGTTGAATTGTAATCAGGGTTTTATCAGGTTCCAGACTATCATTTATAATCATATCAAGGTTTCCTGAGTAGAGAACAAGGTACTGGGCTATAAGGTTTTTAAGTTCCTCCTGTGTCGAGAATCCATATTTTTCAGGATCTGTGGGAACCTCATTAAATGCTTCTCCCTTAAAATTTTCCAGTGCCAGAAATGAGGAGATAAATTTTTCAACAGAGATATTACTGCCGATCGAGAGGTAGCTTTCATGAAGCAATTTTGCCATCTCTGAATAGCTAAGCATGGATTGCCGATCCTCAATGGGGTCTGTCTCATTTTCAAATATAGAATTGTTTTCACCCATATCCGGACTCCATGAATCATCACTAAAAAAGCCATCATCACTGAAGAAGTCAAATGATGCTGCTTCGTCTGTTGCAGATGGTACTGCATATGGAACAGTATCCTGATTCATCAGTTTGTTTATCCGTTTAATACTGGGAACAATTGATTGTACTTTTTTTACATTATTGCTTTCTCTACAAATATAATTCTCAAAATCCTCTACCATGGAAAGGAATTCAGGATTTAGAATATCTCCAGCTTTCGGTGCGGAAATCAACACCGATAAAAAATTAGTTCCACTTAATTCTTCATTAAATATTGTTATATCTTTAACAACCCGACTGTCGGGAGTAAAGAATTTTACCATATCTGTTCCAACTGTAATTTTTGGGATTAGTGCAATTGTTGTACCAAAAAAAGTAAGTGCAAATATCAGGACAGCCCATTTCCTCCTTCGAACAATATTTTCCAATATTACAAAGGCGATTGTTGTTTTTGTTCTTTCCTCTTTGTTTTCTATTCTATGATATTTCTCAGTATCAAGCCCCTTTGTATATCTCAATCTAAGGAGTGTTGGAATTAATATAAGAGATGCAAGCTGAGAACAGACTACCCCTACAGCACTGAGAACACCGAATGTACGAAAAGGGCCAAGAGGGCTTGAGACTAAAGAAACAAAACCACCTGCCGTAGTTAATCCTGCCAGCATTACAGGAATTAGAATTGTTTTTAAACTTTTCCTGATAATAAGACTAACTGCTTCGTAATTCAAAAAGCCTGACTGGTGATCGATATCTTCATAAAAATGGCTCATAACATGGATACCATAGGCACTTCCAACGACCAACAGCAGGACAGGTACCAGTAATGTTGCCATGGTAAAGGTAATGTTTAAAAAACCAATAATCCCCATTACCCATACAGCAGCAACGGCCAGACCTATCAGTGGAAACAACACCCCTTCCAATCTTCTAAAACTTAAAAACAGAATCCCCATAATTAGAACTGCTGCCACTGGTATTAACCAAACAAGATCGGACATTATACTTCTTGATATTTCTTCTTTAATAAGAGGCAACCCTGCAACAGGGAAGGACAAATTTGCACTTTTATATTTAACAATTAATTCTATTATCTGTTTATATATTGCCTGGTTAATTTCATCGGTGACCCCTGGAACAGGTTGAATAATTATTGCACACAGTCTCGAGTCAGAAGAAATAAATGTCCCTTCATAAACATCGTTCCAGTCGATCAATCGCTTTTTTAATTCCTTAATAGAACTGTAAGACAAATCATCCAGAATGGGGATAACTTCCATCCCTTCATCTGTACCAATTATGTAATCCATATTTGTAATGGACATTACTGTTTTAATGTTGTCCGACTCTTCAAGTTCTTTTGTTATTTCATCAATTGCAGTGAGAACTTGCGGTTCAAGTACTGTTCCAAAATTAACCTTAACACCCATAATTATTGAGTCCATAGCTCCGAACTCTTTTTCTATCTCTTCATCTATTTTTGTGATCTCATGATCTTTAGGAATAAATATATCTGTAGAGCTGTCCACATGGATTTTTGGTATTTGGAATGCTGCCAGGATAGTTATGATAAAAAACAGGAATAGAATCAGGATATCTTTAATTTGTTGTTTCTGGTGGTTTATCAGATCAGTTTTCAAATTAGAGCCTCCATGTTCATTTCCTGATTAAATGATCTATCTAATCTGATCAGTTTTGTATCACCCGGGAGGGTGAATCGGGGTCACCTGTTGGAGGTAAATTGATGGGAGATGGAAAGAAAAAGGGAAAAGGAGGAAGATTGGTGGAGGGGGTTAAATGGTGGTAAAAGAGAAGAGTCATGCAAATTCAAGTGATCGCCATAAAAATTTAACTAGTTGACAGATTCTATCCCATTCTCTATAGTTAAACCAAGTTCAAAACTTAAAAAAGGAAACGTACATGAGAATCAGTATACAAGCATTATATGCACCTGCTGCCCTTAACGGGAATCTTGTGTCCGTGGATCATTTGAGTGGAGCCTTTAGATAGGCTATAAACTAAGAGTTAGTTAATCCACCGCGGACACCTTAGAGGTTCCGCGGTTTTTTTTGGTCTGATAATAATTCAAACCAAATGTCCTTCTGCGGAAATCATCCTATAGCAAACCGGATACAGGAGGCCGGATGCTTTGAAAAAATATACAAAAAAAATTAAACAACTGCTTCTTTTAATTGGAAAATCAAAATGGGTTTATATTGGAGCACTTACAGCTATAGCAGGAGAAGTTGCAGCAGAATCAGCAGGAAACCTTATAATACGTCATCTAATTGATAATGTAATTATTGGAAACCAGGGTATGGCAGCTGTTATCCTGTTTACTTTTATTTTTGGTGGAATATCCATGTTCCGTGCTCTCTTTAGCTTCCTGGAAGGACGGGGAAAAGCAAAAGTTTCGGAAACTGTAGCTAAAAATATTCGAAATCAGATGTATGACCATATACAGCATCTCTCATTTAAATACCATGACAATGCTCAAACAGGAGAACTGGTGCAAAGAGCAACATCAGATGTAGATGCTGTTCGAAGATTTTTTGCTGAACAGGTTCCGGGAATTATCAGAATAGGACTACTATTTATAATAAACTTTGTTATTTTATTATTTCTTGATGTTAAACTTGCGCTACTGTCAATTATTGCCGTTCCACTTATAGCTTTTATATCAATATTTTTCTTTAAACAAATATTTAAAGCTTATGATGATTTTCAGGATCATCAGGGAAAGATGACTGCCAGGATTCAGGAAAATCTGTCAGGGATAAGAGTGGTAAGGGCATTTGCCAGGCAGGATTGGGAGAAGGCTCGATTTCAAAAAGTTAACAGTACTCAGCGTCAAAAAGGAATGACACTCCTTATTCGTCACACTCTTTATTGGCCAATGGCTCACACTATCTGCGGGTTACAGTTTGTTCTCACAATTTTGGTTGGAGCAATTATGGTGATTAATAAAACAATGACACCTGGAACTTTCATTGCATTCTCTTCTATGGTTAATGCTCTAATCTGGCCTCTTCAGGAACTGGGAAGGACTATTACAGAACTTTCCAAGAGTTTTGTATCTTTCAATAGAATTAGTGAAGTTATGAATACTCAAAAGGAGGATCTTCATACCGGAGAGATTCAGGGAGATGAAAAAATCAAAGGTGATATTGAAATTAGAAACCTGTCATTTGCCTATAATAAAGATGTACCAGTGCTTAAAAACATATCATTTAAATGTAAACCTGGAGAAAAAATAGCTCTGGTCGGAGCCACAGGTTCAGGAAAATCTACTCTGGTAAATCTTCTTCCACGAAATTACGATTATCAGGAGGGAGAAATTTTACTGGACGGCAAGCCCCTTGATCATTACAGTCGTCATTTCCTGCGAAAAAATATTGGAATAGTGGAGCAGGAACCATTCCTTTTCTCTACTACAATCAGGGAGAATATCAGTTATAGTCTGGACAAAGAGGTTTCTCTGGATGAGATAATTTCAGCTGCAAAAGCTGCAGCCATTCATGACTCGATTATGGCTTTCCCTGAAGGATACGATACCATGGTGGGAGAGAAGGGAGTAAGTCTCTCTGGCGGACAAAAACAAAGGATTACTATAGCAAGAACAATTCTAAAAGATCCGGCAATTCTTATTCTGGATGACTCTACCTCGGCAGTTGATGCTGCTACAGAGGAAAAGATAAAAAAGGCTCTGGAAAAACTTATGAGGGGAAGAACAAATTTTATAATTGCCCACCGGATACAGACATTAAAGATGGCGGATAGAATTCTGGTTATGAAGGATGGAGAAATTGTTCAGGAAGGTACACACCATGAATTAGTGGAAACTGATGGCTTTTATAAGCAGGTGTTTACTCTTCAAACTGAAATTGAAGAAGATCTGAAACAGGAACTTGCCGAAGCGACCTTAAAGGAATAACAGTCAGGAAGAATACTATGAAAGATAAAAAAATAGGAACCATACTTAGAATATTAAAACTTACCAGGCCTCATTGGAAACTGTTTGCAGGATTCACTTTGGCAATCATGTTCACAGCCTTTCTGGATAGTCTTGGAACTTATATAACCAAACTTATAATTGATGATGGAATTTTAGCAGATAATCTGGAAAAGGTTATCTATTATTGTAAACTATACGGGATTGTATATCTAACAAACAGTATCAGTTTTTTTATTTTCATCTACTGTGCAGGACGGTTGGGCGAATGGATTCAGTACGATCTACGGGAGAAGCTGTTTAATCATATCCAGGAGCTGTCATTCTCCTTTTTTGATAAATCATCTACTGGATGGCTTCTCTCCCGAATTACATCTGATACCGAGAAAATGGCAGATCTTGCTACATGGATGTTACTGGATGCCATCTGGGCTTTTTTTAATATCATAATTGCCCTGATTTTTATGACTATGATCAACATAAAGTTAGCTATGATTATGGCCATAATTCTACCTTTACTGGTGATAACCGCTGCAAAATTTAAAACACATATTCTGGGAGAATATAGAAAAGTCCGTTCAATGAATTCAAAAATAACTGCAGCGTATAATGAAAGTTTTACAGGTGTTAAAATAGTAAAAGCCCTTACCAGAGAAAAAATGAATCTACGGAATTTTGGGGGTCTTACTGGGGAAATGTATCGAACATCCTTCAGAGCGGCATGGTTGTCGGCCCTCTTTCTTCCTGCTGTACAACTGATTATTACCCTTGCCTTGGGAGCGATACTATGGTTTGGTGGATGGCAGATACAATTGGGAGAGATGACCATAGGAGGACTCCGTGCCTTTATTGGTTTTATAACCTTTATGCTCTGGCCTATTCAGGATCTTGCCCGTGTATTCAGCGGGATGCAGCAGTCCATAGCAGGGGCGGAACGTGTATTTGATCTATTGGATACACCTTCAGATATTGAAGAAAAAATTGATGCTATGGAAGAGGCTTCCTTTGAAGGAGAAGTGAAGTTTGAAAATGTAAGTTTCTCGTATAAAGAAAATAATCCTGTACTTAAGGATTTTAATCTGACTATCAAACCGGGAGAAACTGTGGCTATTGTAGGTCCCACGGGAGGTGGTAAAACAACTATTGCCAGCTTACTTTCCCGGTACTATGAACCAGTAGAAGGCCGTATTTGTATGGATGGCAGGGATTATAGAGATTACACTCAAAAAGCACTTCAGAGTCGAATAGGAGTTGTTCTTCAAAAACCTCATCTATTCTCCGGGTCAATTAAAGAAAATATTGAATATGGAAAACCGGAAGCATCCTTCGAAAAAGTTGTTAATGCCTCAAAGACTGCTTTTGCCTATAATATGATTATGTCTCTTCCAAAACAGTGGGAGGAGATGGTTGGAGAAGAGGGAACTCTTCTCTCTCAGGGACAGAAACAGCTAATCTCCTTAACCAGAGCTATACTTGCCGATCCGGATATCCTGATTATGGACGAAGCTACAAGCTCTATTGATACTTTAACAGAGAAGAATATTCAGCAGGGGATTTCCGCCCTTTTAGCTGACAGGACAAGTATAATTATTGCACACCGGCTGTCTACTATAAAAGATGCTGACAGGATTCTGGTTGTCGAAGATGGGCGGATTACTGAAGAGGGAAGCCATTTCCGGCTGTTGAAAAATCAGGGCCATTACTACGAGCTTTATACCAGTCAGTTCAGAAAGGAACGGACTGCAAAGATAGGGTTACTGGAATAACAGGCATAACAATAAAAGAGGAATTACCTAATCTAAAATAATCTCATCCATTGTTCTTTTTGGTACATGATGATTCAAATTATCATCTCTCCAGTATTTTATATTGTCATCAATAATATCATCGATAATCACATTCTCTTTTGGTTTTCCCAGAGCAATGACATAAAGGATGTTGTATCGTTCCGGAATATCAAGATTCTTTGAAAGCAGAGATCTTTTAACAGACGCGAAGATACATCCTCCCAGTCCTTTTTCAACTGCCCCCAGAAGCATAGTCTGCATAGTTATCCCGGGGTCAGCATTAAAATCTTTAATTATCTCTGTATCTCCAAGAACAACGATATAGGCCGAAGGGCGTTCCCCGGGTTCAGGTCCAGGCCAGTCTTTTAAATATCCCGCCCAGGCAAGAGTTTCGAAGATCTTTGCATTTTTCTCTATAGTATTTGACAGAATATATTTTAATGGCTGTCTGTTGGCTGCAGAGGGTGTTATCCTTGCCAGAGCTACAAGATCCAGCATTGTACCGGAGTCAACTATATAGTCTTCATGGAACCTTCTGTAGGATCTGTTTTTCAGGACTAAATCTTTTAACATGGTTTAAGCTCCTTTATTCTTCATTTTAATATCATAAAGGCTTAAGTCTCATAATACAAGAAAAAGAAGAGTATAGCTAAAAATAAGGGTACCCATATATATATTGACGGTAACCCATAAAAAAGGTATTTTATATGTATGAAGACTACAGTCGAATTAAACGATGTACTTATCAGCCAACTGAAAAAGCAAGCCAGAGAAAAAAGCATTACTATGAAGGAATTGATGGAGACTGCACTCAGACTTTATCTTGATAAGCAGGAGAGACCTCAAAAGAAGTTTCGATTTATAAATCACTCCTTTAAAGGGAATGGTGTTTGTGATGGAGTTGAAGAGGGAGCCTGGGAGAAAATACGCGGTACAATATATGAGGGAAGGGGTGGATGATAGCAGTTGATACTAATATCCTGGTCTATTCACACAGGGAGGATTCAGTTTTTTATAAAGCTGCTTTCGAAGCAATACGTGACCTTGCAGAATCAGGAAGAATGTGGTCTATTCCCTGGCCGGCAGTGCATGAGTTTCTTGCCATTACCACCCACACGAAAATCTATTCCCCTCCTACTCCTATTGATGATGCAATCGAGCAGGTAAAAAGCTGGATGGAGTGTCCTACTTTCTCCCTGATTGGAGAAACTGAAGAAGTCTATTTCCGATATTTAGAGCATCTCCTTGAAGCTTCCCAGGTTGTTGGCCCCCGAATCCATGATGCCAGAATTGCTGCAATTTGTTTATCCCATGGTGTTGATGAACTCTGGTCAGCAGATCGTGATTTTTCACGTTTTCCGGGACTTACAGTTAGAAATCCACTGGTTTAGTAATATAAATCACTGCATCGTTACAATTCACCCCGCCGCTTCCGGAATAACCAACGAAATCATCAGACGGAGGATGGAACTCATCATCCTCGAAATAGGAAGGATTTCTACATCAAAAAATCGATCCATCATAAGAAAAGCCAGAAGAAAATAAACCCCGTAACGATTATAGTTTTGAACGAATTCCCTGTTTCGGTTAAACAGAGCTGTAACAATCCTGGAACCATCCAGTGGGGGGATTGGGATCATGTTAAAAATGAATAACAGGATATTGATAATCATCACATATTGAATAATGTTGATAACTGACTCAGTTTGTAGAAATTCTAAAGCACTATTTACTACTATAAGACGGAGAAAAAATGTAAATAGAAGAGCAATCAATAAATTAGACAGAGGTCCGGCTAAGGATGTAAGAACTAATCCTGAATACTTGTTTTTATAACTGTTAATATCAATCCTGACAGGTTTAGCCCATCCAAATCCGGCAGTCAACAGCATTAGTGTCCCAAAGAGATCCAGATGCCGGAGGGGGTTAAGTGTCAGTCGACCATCCCGACCGGGAGTGCTGTCTCCCAAAAGAGTAGAAACCATTCCATGGGAAAATTCGTGTACTGACAGGCTTAATAATAGTATGGGAACCAGGATTATGATCTCCTGGAGGGATAGGCTTAATATCATATTCCGGATCTCTTTGCAGAGATATTCTCTATCTTTACCTTAAAAATTAAAGTTTTTTCAAACATTTTCTCTTTGAATTCCCAATTATCTTTTTCTGAATACTGATTCATGATGATATTGAATGCATCTATCTTTTCACTGGTATCTTTAATAAATTGAACTCTTCCTTCTCCTATAACCGAACGATAATTCATACTCCAGCTGCAGGCCTCTTTTGATTTAATGACCTCGCCGGGAATATCAATTTCAAAACAGACATCGGGGTTTTTATTAAGGATCTCAATCTTCCTACCGGATAGTGCTGAATGGAAGTATAGGGTATTATCGCTATACCCAAAATTCATGGGAACAATATAAGGCATTTCCCCATCAAACATTCCCAGGCGGCACACATGGGCTTCTTTAATAATCTGTTCAATATCTTTCCTGACTGTTATTTCTTTTTCCTTTCTTCGCATCTGTATCGATCACTCCTGGTTTTTCAATTTCTATTACAGTATACCATAAAATAGAAATCCTGCTATAATACGAATTATATGGAAATTATCAATTTCAAAATAGACCATTTGGATCCACTGGGTCAGGGTGTATCAAAAGATGATCAGATCTCGTTTATCGAAAAAACATTGCCGGGAGAGATGGGCATTGCTGAAGTTTATAGAAAGGCAAAGGGAGTTGTTTTTGGACGCCTCACAAATCCTGATAATCTTGAAATCAAATCCCGGTTAAGAAGTAAACCTGAATGTCCACATTATTATGAATGCAGAGGCTGTCAGTTTCTTCATACAGAATATAAAAATGAAATTATTTTCAAAGCAGAATCATTAAAGAGAATGTTTACCAGGATACTTTCTGAATCGGGTAAAATAAAGATTCATTCTGCTCTTGAGAGATTTGGGTATAGAAACAGAGTACAGATTCACTATGATCTTGAAATAAACGACATTGGACTTATCAGCAGCTTTTCAGGGAGCTTAATAAATGCAGAGGAATGCCGGCTCCCTTCTGAACCAATTAAAAATATACTGAATGAGCTCTATGCCAATGATAAATGGAAAGAAATAATTGATAAAGAAGGTCCCGGTAAGAAGGGATACATTGAAGTATATCTAAAACCGGGAGAGGCTGTTCCAGGGATAAGTGTGAATAAACCTTATGCTTACAGCGGCTTTACTCAGGTGAACGACAAAATGGGTCTTGTTCTGACAGACCTTGTTACAGAAATGTATAAGAAATACCTGAATAAGAATAGTGAGCATCTGGTTCTGGATATCTTTGGAGGTAATGGAAACCTGTCAAGGGATTTTAAAAACGCTCATATCAAGGTGTATGACCGGAATACAAAAAATGTAAACAGCGGCACAATGCAAAATAAAAATCAACAGTATATAAGTATTGATTTGTACAAAAAAGATCCGGTAAATAAGATAAAGTCCTCACTTAAAGGGACTAAAATTTCAGACCCCGATCTGATCCTCTTTGATCCCCCAAGGGCTGGTGTCAAATTTATAGATAGTTATATAAAATATCTGGATGCACCCTATATTTTTTATATCAGTTGTGATCCGGCAACACTTAAGAGAGATACAATAAAAATAATAGATAAATATACTATTATGGAAATGCATTTAATAGATCTTTTCCCGGGAACAAGACATTTTGAAACACTGATAGTATTTAGAAAACAGGAGCAGACATGAAAAAGATTATAGTACTGGGAAGTATGAATATGGATTTAACTATCCTTGCAGATCCTTTTCCTGAAAAAGGAGAAACTGTTACCGGAAGTGGTTATGCGCAGATCCCCGGGGGAAAGGGAGCAAACCAGGCAGTAGCTGCCGGACGGATGGGAGCAGATATATCTTTTATCAGCGCCTGTGGGAATGATTCATTTGGAGATACATTGCTTAAGGAATTAGAGAAAAGTAATGTTAATACCAGTGGTGTTATGCGAATGGAAGCCCACACTGGTATCGCTTTAATAGTCAGAGAGTCTGATGGGGATAATAGAATTATCATTGCAGCAGGAGCAAATCGGCAGATTTTTCCATCTAATATAGAAAGTATAAAAACAGAAATTGAAAAGGCGGATGTTCTGCTTCTACAGCTGGAAATACCAATGGAAACTGTAGAATATGCTGCTGCAATCGCTGGAGAATCGGGAACAACAGTTATTCTTGATCCTGCACCGGCAGTAAAACTGTCCGATAAATTATTATCCAGTGTGGACTACCTGCTGCCGAACGAACATGAACTGGATCTTGTTCTGGGAGGAGTTTCCGGAAGTCTTGCAGAAAAGGCTGCTATTCTTATTAACAAAGGGGTAGGTA
This sequence comes from uncultured bacterium, assembly GCA_965371875.1. GTDB lineage: Bacteria > Spirochaetota > Spirochaetia > B11-G9 > B11-G9 > JAJRQE01. The sequence goes on along the minus strand of CBDVAD010000010.1, from coordinate 11,105 downwards.
AGGTTATTCTAACCGAAGGAGATAAGGGTGTAACAATTGTTTCAGATTCCAGTGAGATAAAAATTACAGCTCCAAAAATGAATGCTGTAGATACAACTGCCGCGGGTGATACATTTGCAGGGGCATTCGCTTATGGTTTAGCCAAAGATTGGGAAATGATAAAAGCTGCAGAGTTTGCCGTAAAGGCCGCTTCCCTCTCTGTCACAAAATTAGGCGCCCAGTCTTCTATACCCTGGCTTAAAGAAGTTGAAACAATGGAGAATAAATAATGGCTGAACATCATGAGATTTATGAACAAAAAGCAGATGTCTATGACAATCTTGTTTCTCATGAGGATTATTCCGGTAATCTGTTAAAGGAGATAGAAAGATTAACCTCTTTAACAGGAAAAGATATTGTAGAGATGGGAGCTGGAACCGGAAGAATTACAGAAATTCTTGCTCCCCTTGTAAAATCTATAAGGGCTTATGATATCTCACAGCACATGCTGGATTTTGCAGAAACCAAACTGAATAAGCTTAATCTGGACAATTGGGAATTTACTGCAGCCGATAACAGAACGATACCTCTTTCTGATACATGTGCTGATCTTGTTATTTCAGGGTGGAGTATTGGTTATTTTGCTTCCTGGAAAAATAAAAATTGGAAAAGGGACACCAAAAAAGCTGTAGGTGAAATGGAAAGAATGCTGAAGCCGGGAGGAGTAGCTCTGATAATAGAAACACTCGGGACCGGACATGAAAAGCCAATTGAACCTACAAAGGAACTTTCTGACTACTACTCATATCTGGAAAATGAACTCGGTTTTTCCCGCTCATGGATCCGAACAGATTATAAATTCAGTTCTGTGGATGATGCTGAAAAAACGGTAAGGGCTTTCTTTGGTGATGAACTGGGGGACTATTTGACGAACAACAACACAGCTGTATTGCCGGAGTGTACAGGGTTGTGGATGCTGCACTCCAGGAAATAAGATTACTCACGCAAAGCCCGCCAAGTACGCAAAAGAAGAGGGAAAAAATATATAAAAAACTTTGTGCCTTTGCGATCTTTGCGTGAACCTCTTTCTTCAGAGAATCAGTAGCTTTGCATAGGCTTATCTGCGACAGTAGCAACCAGCCGTTTTGATATCTCCACTGCTTCGGCCTGCAGTTCTTTTACATCAATCGTCAGAAGCCTGCCGTTTTCAACAACCAACTTCCCATCCACAATCACAGTATCTACATTTCTGTTGTTCAGTGAATAAAGTATGTCTGCAAAGATATTATTACCAGGCATCATGTTAGGAGTTGAAGGGTCAATTATTACCAGATCAGCAAGAGCTCCCTCTTTTACCTCTCCGTATTCTTTTAGTCCTATTACCTCCCCGGAATTAAGAAGAGGAAGAATATCTGAAATTACACCAGTTTCCGGGTTGCGGGTTGAACATTTTGCTAAAAGAGCAGCATCCCTGGCAGTTTCAAAGATATCAACTGTGTTATTGGAAGCAAGACCATCACTTCCAAGGGCTACTTTAACACCTTCCTTTAGAGCTCTTGGCAGTAAATCGTTTATGTCCCCGAACTTCATATAAGTCTTTGCACAGTGGGCAATCCCTGCTCCCCGTTTTTTTATCAGTTTCAGGTCCTCATCTGTGGCCCAGTATGCATGGGCAAGGATAGTTCCCTCTCTAAGCACCCCTGTTTTATCCAGAACCTGAACAGGTGTAAGGCCGGTATTCTTCAAGGATTGTACGACCTGATCCTCTGTTTCTGAAACATGAATATGCATCGGAAGATTAAGTTTTTTCGATTCGAGGGCAACTTTGTTTAGAAAATCTTCCGGACAGATGTAGGGAGAATGTGGTCCCAAAGAGATTGATATTCTTGAATTTTTACCAGTATATTTTTCTGTAAAATCCATTGCTGTTTCAAATTGCTTTTCACTGTCAGGACCGGCACCAAATACAGCCCACGCAAGATTAGCACGCATACCGGATTTTACATAGGCATCAAAGGCCCTGTCCATTGCAAAGTAATGGTCTGCTACAGCTGTCACACCGGACAGGAGCATCTCTGCAGCACCTATGAGGGTACCGGTATAGACATCATCGGGAATAAGGCTCTGCTCATAGATCCAGACATGTTTGTTAAACCAGTCAGATTCTATTACATCTTCGGCAACCCCTCTTAACAGAGTCATTGCTGTATGGGCATGGGCGTTTACAAGACCGGGAATTATATATTTGCCTGATCCATCAATTATAACTTCATCTGACAATGTGGGAACAGGCTCAGAATCTGCAGAAGCAGCATATATCTTTTCAATCCTGCCTCCATTGATTTGCAGATTCATATTAGTAAGAACAGATAGATCTTTAAAGGAAAGAATCGAGATATTTTTAATGATCATACAAACTTCTTATCGAGTTTATCAATCGAATCCAGCATAAATCTTACAAACTTTGGAGTATCCACCTCCAGTGCCACATCTACATTAGAGCTTCTACCAGTTGCACCATTAATATCTACTACTGTAGCTCCCCTGGTCAGTTCACTGGATACCTCCACCTGAACATTCAGGAACTTTGTTTCAATTACAGATGGATCGATTACAGCTGCCACTGCAAGGGCATCATGAATAGGAGCCCCATTAAGACCAAAGATCTTTTTATTGGCATTGGCAAAAAACTTCAGCAACGGTCCTACTTTAGATGAAATAACACCATTGCCGGCAACAATACCATCAATTTCTTCAAAAGACATAAGAGCCCTGTTTGTAACATCCAGGCCAACCATTGTTATTGGAACACCGGATTCAAAAACTATCTTTGCTGCTTCCGGATCCACATAGATATTGAATTCTGCTACAGGAGTTACATTTGAATCATGCATCCCTCCACCCATTAATACTATCCGTTCAATCTTATGCTTTATGTCCGGATTTTTAAGGAGGACCATCGCAATATTTGTCAGTGGGCCTGTAGGGACAAGAACAATTTTTTCCAGACTCTCTTCGAGCATATCAATTATAAAATCTACAGCATCAATATCAAGGGCTTTTATTCCAGGTTCCGGGAGTTCAGCACCATCAAGACCGCTTTGGCCATGAAATTGGGGAGCCGTAACCAGCTCCCTTAAAAGAGGTTTATCTGCTCCCCGAGCTACAGGGATCTCTTCATTTATAAGTGTAAGAATTCTCAGGGCATTTTCTAAAGTTTTATCACCAGTTTGATTTCCGGCTACTGTTGTAACACCCAAAAGATCAATCTGATCAGAAGCAGAGGCCAGCATAATGGCCATCATGTCATCGTGGCCTGGATCGCAGTCAATTATTACCCTTGTCATGAATCTCCCCCACCAGAAGACCCCTTATATATAACTTTCTTTGCAGAACTATATTCTTTTTTATCATCACCTGAATCAAAGTGTTCGTGTATTTCTCCAACCTTGTTTTTTACTCTCTGAGCCCGTATGGCGAACACAGCAAGAGCTATGAGTGTAACCAGATAAGGGATCATCTGGATAAGCTCTGAAGGAACATTAAGTGATGCAAAATAGATCGCTAAAGAGTTTACAAATCCAAATAATAACGATGAGAGAAGAACACCAAGGGGCATGTTTCCACCAAGGGTTGCAGCCGCAATGGCAATAAACCCACGACCGGCTGTCATATCCCTGGAGAACCATGACACATAGCCCATCGCAAGATAAAGCCCACCTAATGCTCCAAACATACCGGATAACATAAGCGCATAGAGTTTAATTTTATCTACATTTATACCAACAGATTCAGCAGCATGTGGGTTCTGACCAACCGCCCTGATTCGTAATCCAAGGGGTGTTTTAAACATCAGCACATAGAAAAAAGGTACAGCCAGAAGAGCAACATAGGTCAATATATTATGACCACTGAAAATTTCCCCCAGAATTGGGATTGATTTTAGCAGGGGAATCTCAATATCCGGAAATACCAGGCTCTGCAGAGAACTTGTACTGCCTCTGTCCCCTGTAAAAAGGTAAAGAAGAAAAATTGTCATTCCGGCAGCAAACATATTCAGAGCTATTGCTCCCAAAATAATATCTGCTTTCATTTTTAGATGAAAATAAGCAAGTAGAGCTCCCATTAATATACCGGCTGCCAGGCCGGCAATAAGTGCAAGCAGCAGACTTCCGGTAAAGGCACTTACAATAACACCAAAGAAGGCAGAGATAAGCATAATACCTTCCAGAGCAATATTTATAGACCCCGCCAGTTCAGAAACAGCAACTCCAAGAGCGGGAAAGAGAAGGGGTGTCATTACCCTTAAAATAACAAAGATGAAACCTGTTGAAAAAATACTACTGAGCACTGTATTCATTTTCTACCTCCACTCTTTCTGCTTCCTTAATGGTTATTTTGTTCTTCCAGGTAGAAAGGAAGGCTTCGGCGGTAATAAGAATGATAATTACCGACTGAATTACCAGAACAAGTTCAGAGGGAACATCCGCCATCAGGTTAAGAATCTGCCCCCCTACCCTCAGGTAGGAAAGGAATAAAGCGGCAAAAATGATTAAAAGGGGATGGTTCCTTCCAATTATAGCAACGATTACCCCATCCCAGCCATACCCCGGGAGCGACTGCCAGTTGAATCTTCTGTGGAGACCCATGATCTCAGTTGCACCTCCTATACCGGCAATCATTCCGCTTAAAACCTGTGCAAGAATAATTACCTTGACAACATTCATGCCCCCAAACTTTGCAAATTTCTGATTATGACCTGTAGTTCTAATCTCGTAACCTGAAGTAGTATGATAAAGGAAGTAGTATCCTAAAAATGCAAAAACCAGCGCCAGCAGTATACCCATATGAATTCTTGTCCCAGGCACAAACTGAGGAAGCCAGGCAGTTTCCGCAAGCTTATAGGAGACCAGATACCCAGCATCCTTATCTCTAAAGTGGTAGTTGATAAGATAGAGTCCGCCAAAATACGCAACATAGTTCATCATTAAGGAGGCAACAAGCTCACTGGCACCCCACTTGGCTTTCATAAAACCGGGAATAAACCCCCAGATTGCTCCGGTTGCTCCTGCAACAACTAAAACCATAAAGATATGCAAAACAGTCGGCATGTTTGTGGAAATAGCAAATGCCGTACCAACTGCTGCACTGAGAAAAAATGCTCCTTCAGCACCAATATTGAACTGCTTTGCCTGAAAGGCAATAGCAATGGCAACGCCGCAAAAAATCATTGGCGAGGCATTCTCAATTAAATTCGCAAACCTGCTCCTGGAAAGAAAGGGACCCAGAAAGAACTGCTGAATAGAATACCCAGGCATCTCGCTGATTATGTAGATAAGAACAACACTGATAATGATTCCAACAAGTATTGCAATCAAAGTTCTGATCAGTGTGAAGTATTTAAGAATGAATTTTTCCACTTGCGCCCTCCTCTCGCTTTACGCCCAGCATATAAGGGCCAAGGTCCATTCCTGATATGTTTGATACATCTGTAAAATGATTGGTTATGTGCCCATCGTATATCACTATAATCCGGGTAGAAAGTTTCAAAATCTCATCCAGATCGGCAGATATCAGGAAAATTGCCTTTCCATCATCCCGGGCTTGTTTCAGCAGATCATGAATCAGTTCTTCCGATCCAATATCAACACCCCGGGTTGGCTGAGCTGCAATAATGAGCTCAGGATCTGAAGACAGCTCCCTGGCAACTACTACCTTCTGAATGTTACCACCGCTTAAAGCTCCGACGGGAGTTCTGGAAGATTGAGTAAGAACATTGAAACGCTTAATAAGATCAATACTATAATCCTTAATATATTTCCACTTTAATCTGCCCTTATTTGAGAACTCAGGTTTATAGTATCTGTCAACTATAAAGTTTTCTTCAAGGGAAGCAATATCGGCAACACCATTCTCCATCCGGTCCTCAGGGATATGGGAAATCTTAAGTTCTCTTATCTGCCTTGGAGTCATGCCTATAATATCCTTACCATCAACAGAGACTGCACCATCTGCAGGCTTCATCAACCCGGTAAGTATACTTATCAGTTCAGATTGACCATTTCCTTCAACTCCGGCAATACCCAGGATTTCTCCTGCACGAATATCGAAGTTGATATCTTTGAGAATCTGCACATTCTCATCATCAATATATGAAAGATTATTAACTGAAAGTTTTATCTTTCCAGGGTTTTCAGGTTCAGGAATACGGGCAGTATTAATATCCCTTCCAACCATTAAATGAGCAATCTTTTCTTCAGTCAGTTCAGCTGCATCTTTTGTTGTTATTACCCTGGTATCCCTCATAACAGTTACACTGTCTGCAAGTCTTTTAACCTCGCTAAGTTTGTGAGATATAAAAAGGATGGTTTTTCCGCTCTCTTTGAGTTTAAAAAGTGTCTCAAACAAAACTTCCGTCTCCTGGGGAGTTAGAACTGCAGTGGGTTCATCCAGTATAAGCAGTTCTGCATTACGAAAGAGGGCCTTTAGAATCTCTACTCTTTGACGTACACCAATAGGAAGGTCTTTTATCTTTTTATCGACCGGTACATCCAAACCATACTTTTTAGAAACCTCTCTGGTAATTTCAAGAGCATTAACAGTATCAAGAAATATTTTTCCCTTTCTCGGTTCAATTCCAAGAATCATATTTTCTGCTACTGTCAGATCCGGGGCCAGCATTAAATGCTGATGTACCATACCAATACCAGCTTTTATAGCATAATTGGGATTTCGAAAACTTACTTTTTCTCCCTTATACAATACTTCGCCCTCCTGGGCGTGTATCTTGCCGAATATTACATTCATAAGGGTAGACTTTCCTGCGCCGTTCTCACCAACAATGGCATGGATACTATTTTTCTTAACATCCATACTTACATCTTTGTTAGCTATAACACCAGTTGGATAAACCATAGTGATGTTTTTTACCTGAAGAATATTTTCCATTCTTTCCTCGAATTTTACCAAAAATTTAAACGTATAATCGTAGGGGCACGAAAAATCGTGCCCCTGCAAAATGAAATAGAAAACCACGATAAATCGTGGCTCTACATAAAAATAAATTTTTATTGACCGAATGCAGTTCCAACTTTGATTTCACCACTTGTAATTTTTTTAGCGATCTCATCAATTTTGGCTCTCATTGCTGCTGTAGCAACTTTCTGATAGTTTTCATTGTCAGCAAGGCCTACACCACCTTTCTCGATGTCAAGAATTTCAGCTTCACCGTATTTAAGAGTACCGGCAATATGCATTTCGATTCCTCTGAAGATAGAGTAGTCAACATTTTTCATCATGGATGTAACAATATGTGAAGCCTTTTCAGCATCTGTTGCTACAAATTCCAGGTACTGATCTGAATCAACACCAATAGTATACTTATTCTGTTCTTTTGCAGCATCAATTCCGCCTAATCCAACCTGGCCTGCTACATTGAACGTTATGTCAGCTCCCTGATCAAACATTGCGAGGGTAAGCTCTTTTCCTTTTGCAGAATCACTGAATGAACCGGCATACATAACCAGTACTTTAACTTCAGGATCAATATAGGCAGCGCCTTCTTCAAAACCAACCTTAAAGTCATTAATTACAGGTATATCCATACCTCCCAGAAAACCTATAACCTTATCGGTATTTGCCAGGGGAAGATCTGAAGTTGTAATCATAGCAGCAAGAGCTCCTGTAAGGAAGGATGCTTCATTCTGGCTGTAGAGAATAGAGTATACATTTCCCAGATTAGCATTTGCATAGTTAACAGTTGTATCATAGGTAAAGAATTTCTTCTCAGGATGATTTGGAGCAATTTTTTCTACAAATTCCTGAAGCTGCCATGTACCTGCAATAACAATATCCCAGTCACCTTCAGCCAGTTGGAGAATATCCGGCTCCCATCTTGAGGAATCAAAACCACCCTCAACGACCTTTCCAACAATACCCAATTCTTTTACAGCCTGGTCTATACCACGGGCAGCAGAATCAAAGAAAGACTTGTCCCCAAGTGTTCCATTTACATATAGAACTACCTTTACTTTACCTTCGTCAGCAGCTTCTTTATCGCCACCGGCAAAAACGCTCATGGTTGAAAGAACCATAAGTGTTATTACACTTAAAATAAGTACCCTTTTAAACTTGTTCATTCAAGAACCTCCAAAAAAAATATTTAGACAGTTTATTCTAATGTCTTTATAAGATTAAGTATAGAATTAAATTTATCTTTTTTTATTGCAAGGATAATATCCATCTCCAGTCCTTCACTGGGAACAGAGGCGCCTCTCATGGTGTTAAAACTTAGTTCCATCTTCAGGTTGCCTTTTATTCTTCTTTCTGCAACTGTTTCATCCACTACATAAGCCATGGTTATGGGATCAGGAAAACCTATTGCCCGGCTGCCGAATACCTGCTCGAGAAAATCCAATGGTACTTTCTGCATATCAAGTAAAAGTTTTCCTGCCTTTGAATCTTCCAGTCCAAGAGCAGTAAGATCTTCCTCTGTATACATGGCACCAACAGCTGCATCCCATGGAACTATGGTTAATGGAATTCCGGCATCAAAGACAAACTGCACAGATTCAGGATCTGCAGCGAAATTAAACTCGGCAAATTTTGTTATATTCCCCTTTTCAAGGGCACCACCCATGATCACAATTTCCTTTATCAGACTCTTCAGTTCCGGAAACAAATTGATACTTATGGCAACATTTGTCAGAGGCCCCAGGGCAACAAGTGTCAATCCGGGGGTCTCTTTTGCCGCCTTATACAAACCGTCAGGGGCCATCAGGGTATCTACTGTTTTTGAATTACGGGGAAGCTCTACATCACCCAGACCATTGGAACCGTGAACTCCTTCCGCATGAATCCTTGTCCCCAGAAGGGAAGTACTTGCCCCTTTGTATACAGGAATATCCCCTCTTCCAAAATATGAAAGGATACCGGTTATGTTATTAACAACATGATCCAATCCTGCATTACCGGCAACAGCACTTATCCCGGTAACTTTTATATCAGGGCTGGCAAGGGCAATCATAATTGCTGTTGCATCATCTATTCCGCAATCTGAATCAATAAAAATATTTTTCATGGAAACTCCTTAGTACTCTAAAGTCGGTGTTGTATCTGTTAAATTAGCTGTTTAGGCTGAAGGCTATTAGCCTGTTAGGTTTAACCCTATGGTTTCTACCTGAACAATTATTGATATATTAAACTAAATTCTCTGACTGTCTAGAGAATTTTTTGAAAAATTCTTAAAAATATGCTATTTTTTTATGTATGGAGGTGTCAAATGAAAGAATTAATATCACTGGGCAGACAGTTATGGGACAATGCGGAACCTGGATTTTTTGAAATAAACACCCATAAAATATTAAGTAAAAAATTTAAAGAGATGGGTTTTGAAATTCAGGAATTTGAGAATATTCCAGGATTTACGGCAACTATAGATGGAATTTCAGAAACAAAGCCTATTGCTTTAATTTCTGATATGGATGCATTACCCCTTCCAGGAGATTCTGAAAATAGATACATCCACTCATGCGGACACCATGTACAAATGACGACACTCTATGGTAGTGCCCTGTTATTAAAAAAGGAGAATCCTGAACTTCTTAAGGAGATTGCCTTTATTGCTATTCCTGCAGAAGAATATATAGATTTTGATAAAAGAGAAGAACTGATAAAAGATAAGCGTATCTCCCTGATGAGCGGGAAGCTTGAGCTTATTAAAAGAAATATTTTTGAAGCCAAAAAAATTGTAATTGCAACCCATTCAGCACCCCACTCAAGTAAAAGATTTATAAGCAGTGTTTTAAATATGGCAGGATTTGAGGTGATGCAGTTTTCTTTTCATGGAAAAGCATCTCATGCAGGAGCTGCTCCCCATCTGGGCATTAATGCGCAAAATGCAGCATCCCTTTTTCTTCAGGCCTGTGCATTTTTAAGAGAAAATTTTGATGAAGATAAACATATAAGAATACATCCTGTATTAAGACTGGACAACAATCAGTCAGTAAATCTTATACCCGAACATGTCCTTGTAGAAACCTATGTCAGAGCAGCAGATACAGCTGCAGTGGATTTAGTTGTTGAACAACTGTCAGAGGCAGCCTCCGGATGTGCAGGAGCCATAGGGGCAAAAGTCGCTATATCAGTACACCAGGGGTACGCTCCTTTTAAAGCAGATCTTGCTCTCCATGAACTGATAAAAGAAACTGCAGATGATCTGGATATTGAGTTTATTGAGGAAGAGTATTCTTCAGCATCATCAGATGCAGGTAATATTTCACAAATAAAACCAACAGTTATGCTCGGACTGCCGGGAGTAAATGGAAAATTTCATAATCCTGATTTTAGGGTGACAGATGAAGAAGCCGCCTATGTGTTTCCGTCAGAGTTTCTGGTTAAATATCTGAAGAAGGTTGTGGATAGCCTGTCGTTCTGATTCATAGGGCTCGAGACGCACGCCGTGCGTCTGTACGGTATCTATCCTTCTGTATGTTTAAGAGACGCGATAAATCGGGCCCTTACGGTGTCTCCCTTTTTGTATCACTATTTACTTTCTGTAATATTATATTAATTGAAGTCAGGATCAGGTTAATAAGCATGTATATTACAATACTAACCATCACCATCCTGGGGCCTGTTTTTTGAAATAATTGACCACTTAAATATGGCAGTGACATCCCTCCTAATGCGGTAGAGGTAAATATAATTCCGTTTATTCTACCTGTTATCCCAATATGTTTTTCTGTAAATGCCAGTAGGTTTGGAAAAAAAGAAGCCATGGAAATTCCGAATATTATAGTTCCAATCGAAATAGTGAAAGCAGAACCGGGGAATAGTAAGATAAAACAAATTCCGGTAATGGCTCCCAGAAGATCAGTAAAAAGAAATTTTTCAGGTATGATTCTCCTGGATAATGGAATAGATATCAGTCGGCCGATTGTAATGGATCCCCAAAAAAATGATGTCATTATACCAGCTGTCTTATTACTGGAATTCAGTATTTCTTTTGTAAAAGTAAATATCCACCCGCTAAAACTAACCTCTGTTCCTACATAAAGAAGTGCGGCTGCAGCTGTAAGTACTATGGATACAATTGTTTTTTTGGAATAATTAAAATTCCTGCTCTG
>CBDVAD010000009.1:0-22309 GCA_965371875.1 uncultured bacterium | reverse complement strand
CCCCCCCCCACCGCCCCTTCCAGTACGATGATTGTCACTTCAATAGGATTTCAGGAGAGTATAATAAGTGTAATAATCTTGTCATTGTCGTTATTTTTATTTTCAGGAGCAACTATTCCCAGTTTTATGTTCTCCTTTGTTACTGGTATATCTGCAGCTTTTTTAATAAGAGGCGCTGAAAAAAGAATTGATCTTATAAAATCTGCTGCATTTCTTGCATTAATAAATATTCTTGTTTTAATAATAGGTCTTACACAGAGTGTAGAATTGGACTGGTTTTTTTTGGTAATTCTCTGGGCCATACTTAATGCATTCCTGTCAAGTATAATAAATCTTACTTTTATTCCGGTTTTTGAACATTTTCTTAATATTCCAACTGTTTTTCGCCTTATGGAATTATCTGATATGAATGCACCATTATTTCGGAAAATGGTTACTATGGCTCCAGGCACTTATGGGCATTCAGTAGCAGTTGCCAATCTTGCAGATGCTGCATGCAGAGAAATTGGTGCCAATTCATTACTTGCAAGGGTAGGTGCATACTATCATGACCTTGGTAAACTTGATCAACCTGAATATTTTATTGAAAATCAAACAGAAGCAAATAAACATGATATGCTGAATCCAAGTCTTTCAGTTGCTGTAATAAAATCGCATGTGAAAGTTGGTGTTGAGCGTGCGAAGGAAATGGGGCTTCCATTTGAGGTAATTGATATAATTGCACAACACCATGGTAGTGGATTAATAGGCTATTTTTATATTGAAGCTATTAATAAGGAAGGTTCAAATTCCAATATCAAGCCTGGAGATTATTCTTATACAGGAATTCCCCCTGAATCAAAAGAGGCAGCTGTTGTTATGCTTGCTGATACTGTTGAAGCAGCTTCAAGGGTGTTGAAAAAACCAACAATAAATAAACTGGAAAAATTTATATGGAAGTTGATAATGGAGAAAATAGAACGGGGCCAAATGGTAAACTCTTCTTTAACAATGAATGATATGCTTATTATCAAAAAAAGTTTTCTACAGATTCTTTCTGGTTATTTCCATACACGTATCGAATATCCAAGGATTAAGAAAAAAGTTGTATGAATACAATAGATATAAGTTATAACAATATACCGGAAACAGATAGTACAGAAAGTATAGTCAGCTTCTGTTTAGAGGTGTTGGATGAATTAAAAATAGATAACTGGGAAATTTCAATCCTTCTGTGTAACGATTTGATTATAAAAGATCTAAATCATAAATATAGATCAAAAGATGAGCCAACAGATGTTTTGTCCTTTACTCAGGATCTGGAACCTGTTGGTGATATAATATATGCTGGTGATATAATTATATCTCTTGAAACAATAAAACATAATTCAGAAAAATTTAGTGTTAATATCGATGAAGAGTTTAAAAGAGTACTGGTCCATGGTATTCTTCATTTGAGCGGTATGGATCATGAGACAAATTCAATGAACGAGGAAATGCTTAAGTTTCAGGAAGAAATTTTGAAAAGCATTTCAGGAGAAAAGATAATTTGAGTCAGAAGAGTTTTATTGGTAAAATGTTTGGAAAAGCACAGGCTGGTGATGAACAGAACCTGGGAAGTCTTGATTATGACGCCCGGGATATGATCAAAGGTATTGTAGAGCTATCTGAGACAACTGTTAAAGAGGTAATGGTTCCTCGCATAGATGTGGTTTTCTTGTCTAAAGATATAGCACCTGCAGAAATGTTTGAAATGATAATTAATTGTGGCCATTCAAGGTTTCCGGTTTACGAAGATACTATTGATAATGTAATAGGTATTTTATATGCAAAGGATCTGCTGAAATATCTTACTGACAGGAAAGATATTGAGATTGGAAAAATTTTACGGAAACCTTATTTTATTCCGGAGAGTAAGCGGCTTGATACCCTTTTACGTGAGTTTAAAAGAAGACATGTTCATATAGCAGTTTCGGTAGATGAATATGGTGGAGTATCAGGTATAGTTTGTCTTGAAGATATTATTGAAGAAATAGTAGGTGATATTCAGGATGAGTTTGATAATGAAGTCGAAGATATTCTTCAAATTGATGATACATCATATCTATGTGATGGCAGGGTTGATATTGAGGATCTTAATAAAGAACTCAGGATAAATATCCCTGAGGATGACTTTGATACTCTTGGTGGGTTTGTTTTCGATTTATTTGGAAAAATCCCTGTAAAATATGAAAAGGTTTCATCTAACGATGTGGATTTTATTATTCAGGATATGGATGGTCATAAAATTAAAACTGTAAAAATTGTATTAAAGGAAAAAAATTGAGCAGAATAGTATCTGTTATTATTCTTATATTTCTTTCTTCATTTGTAACGGCTGAAACAATACCTTTGACTATGATGCAGAAAGAAGCTGAGACAGCTCTTATTGAAAATGATTATTATCATTCAATTGCTGTTTTTATGGAAATATTGGAAAAAAATCCTTCATATTTTGATGCAAGACTTGGAATATCAGAGGCTTATTTATTGCTTGAAGAGTATGAAGAAGCTCTGGGTCATATATTAAAAGCAATTTCATTGGATAAAAGCTCAATAGACGCTAAAATTATTTATGGAAGAATACTGACAGGTCAGGGAGAATATGCAGAAGCAAGAGCTCTCTATATGATAATTTTAGAAAAAGAATTAAATAATATGAGTGCTCTTCTTTCCCTGGCTGAACTTGAAGTTGCAGAAGGTAATATTCTGACTGCATTGGACTTGTATAAAAATGCTCTTGCAAAATCACCTGGAGACAGAAGGGCTCTTATATCCTCTATAATACTATTTGACAGCATTAATAAAATTGAGATTTCTGAAACTTATGTTGATCAGGTCTTAATTCTGTATCCTGAAAATGCATATGTAAATTATATTGCTGCAAAACATTTCTATGAATCAGATAATATTAATACAGCTCTTGAATATGCAGCAAGATCTTTTGATATTGATTCTGAAAATCCGGATACAATTTTTCTTTTAAGCCTGATTTATATCTCTATGGAGAAATATGACAGGGCAGTGGTACTTATTGAAAATTCACTGAATATTACAAGATCAAATTCTGAAATATGGTATTTACTTGGAGAAGTCTATTTAAAATTAGGCAATATTGATAAGTCGATTTATTGCTATGCTACGGCAATAAGATACAGTTCACAGTATGAATTGCCGCGTATTGCCCTGGAAAATACTATTATTGAAAACAAATCAATTGATGATCCTGTAAGATCAAAGTACGCAGACTATCATTTCTTCAGGGGTGTTGAGTTTATTGACAGGAATTATTCTATACAGGCAAGAAATGAATTTAGAAGAGGTCTTTTAATTGATCCTCATTCCAATAAAGGGAAAGAACTTTATGCCGGGCTTATTAAGACAGAGGGTTATTTAAATAAGTATTTATCACTTCTTAAAAGTATTGCTACAGAAAAGCCGGATGATATGAACCTGGCTGATGAAGTAGAAATATATCAGAGTATTATTTCAGCTACAGTATCTGAGGAATGGGACATTGATCAGTTTATTATTGACGTTCCCAAATATAATATAGAGCTTTTTCTGGATAAGGCCAGTATTGCATACAACACATACAATGAAGGATTCCATTTGGGATCTTATTTGATTCATATTTTGCATGGATTCGAGAATATTGAATCCAATTTTAATATTATCCCATCTGATTTTTCAAATGCCTTCAAAACAGCAAGAGAAAATGGCAGTGATTATTTTATTATGTTTAGTTTTAAAGATACAAAAAGATCTTTTTCAGCAAATGCAGGTATATATCATTCAGGAACAGGTTCTCTTCTTCGGGAGATACCGGTTTTTAAGACCGGAAATCAGAAAATAAGTTTATCTCTCCAGACCTTATCCAGAACTTTAAGTGAATCGCTTCCCGTATGGAGTGAAATTATTGAACGAAAATTTAACAGAGTACTTCTTAATGTCGGAAACATACAGGGAACAACTCCTGGTGATATTTTCCTGGTGATAAGAAAAGGTGATTTCAATCTGAAGAAAGATAGTCTTGGTCTGGATTTTAATCCCGAATTATTACTTGGAGAGGTAGAAATTACTAAAACAGATGACCTTGTATCAGAAGGAACATTGAAAAAATATCATTTTTTTGATCTTATAAATCCAGGCGATTATCTTATTAAGAAGAATGAATCTATGGATCTGTCTGAAAATGATAAGAATTTAATAAATCAGAACCTCCCGGTTGATCTCTATAAATCTATTATCAGTATACCCTGATTTATTGACATTTAACGATATTTCATCATATATTGACTTGAATACTTAATAGTAACATGGAGGAAGGTGTGAAAATAGCAATTAATGGTTTTGGTAGAATCGGTAGAAGCGTTTTTAAAGTTGCATTCGAAAGAGATGGTATTGAAATTGTAGCAATCAATGATATTACTGATCCAAAAACTCTTGCTCACTTATTGAAATATGACTCAAATTACGGAGTTCTAAAATATTCTGTTGAAGCTAAAGATAATGCAATTATTGTTGATGGAAAAGAAATTAAGGTCTTTGCAGAAAGAGAACCTAAAAATCTTCCCTGGAAAGAACTCGGTGTGGATGTAGCAGTAGAATCTACCGGTATTTTCAGAACTGCCAGTGGTCCAAAAGGTGGATATAAAGATCATATAACTGCAGGTGCCAAAAAGATTATTCTTACTGTTCCGGCTAAAGATGAAATGGATAGAACCGTTGTTCTGGGAGTAAATGACGACTCCTATAAAGATGGTGATGTTGCAGTATCAAATGCATCATGTACCACAAACTGTCTGGCTCCTGTTGCGAAGGTTCTTCAGGATAATTTCGGTATTGTTGAAGGACTTATGACTACTGTTCATTCTTATACAAGTGATCAGAGCCTTCACGATGCACCCCACAGTGACCTTAGAAGAGCCAGGGCTGGTGCAGTTTCAATTATACCAACAACTACAGGTGCAGCAGCAGCAGTTGGCCTTGTTATACCGGAACTTAATGGTAAACTTAACGGTATGGCCTTGAGAGTTCCTACACCAACCGGTTCCTTAGTAGATCTGACCGTTAGACTGGAAAAGGATCCAAGTGTTGAGGAACTTAACGCAGCAATGAAAGCAGCAGCTGAAGGTCCCATGAAAGGATATTTAGAATATACAGCAGATCCGATAGTTTCTGTTGATATTATCGGTAATCCTCATTCTTCTATTTTTGATTCACTGTCAACTATGAAAATAGGAAAGGGCTTTTTTAAAGTTTTATCATGGTATGACAATGAGTGGGGCTACTCAAACAGGGTAGTGGATCTTGCAGTTAAAATTGCCAGATAGGAAAATAAAATGAATATCAGAACTGTCAGAGATCTTGACTTAAGAAATAAAAGATGTCTTGTTCGTGTTGATTTTAATGTACCTCTGAAAGATGGGGTTATTACAGATGATACTCGTATAAGAGCAGCGTTAAAGACTTTGGAATATATTCTTGATCAGGAAGGTTCATCACTTGTTGTGATGAGCCATCTTGGCAGGCCAAAGGGAGAGGTTAAAAAAGAGTTCTCTCTCTCTCAGGTAAAAGGACGTCTTGAAGAACTTCTCGGAAGAGATGTAAAGATGGCCTCCGATTGTATTGGTGCTGATGTTGAGGCTCAGGCAAAATCGTTAAAAGCAGGAGATGTTCTTCTTCTTGAGAATCTAAGATTTCATAAAGAAGAAACCATGAATGATGCGGAGTTTGCTAAGCAACTGGCCAAAAATGGTGATATTTACATAAATGATGCATTTGGTACTGCCCATAGGGCTCATGCTTCAACAGAGGGGATCTCACATTATTTACCTTCTGCAGGTGGACTGCTTATAGAAAAAGAGGTGAAATTTTTTGAACCCCTTGTATCAAATCCATCAAAACCATTTGTGGCTATAATAGGCGGAGCAAAAGTCTCGTCAAAAATTAGTGTACTGGAATCTCTTCTTAAGAACTGCAGTACTCTTATAATTGGCGGTGGAATGGCCTACACCTTTTTAAAAGCAAAAGGACTTTCAATAGGAAATTCTCTTGTTGAAGAAGATTATATTGATACTGCTGTTAATTTAATGAAAAAAGCAGCAGAAGCCGATGTTCAGGTACTTCTTCCTGTTGATCATCTGGCGGCTTCTGAGTTTTCTGCTGATGCAGAAGCTATAACAGTCCCAGGTGAGAGCATTCCTGATGGTTTGATTGGAATGGATGTTGGCCCTGAGACATTAAAATCATACAGTAATGTAATAACCAATGCAAAATCTCTTGTCTGGAATGGACCTCTGGGTGTTTTTGAGTTTAACAATTTTTCTAAAGGTACACTTGAGGTCGCAGAATTAGTTGCTTCATGTAAAGGTATTACAGTTGTTGGCGGTGGTGATTCTGTTGCTGCTGTTAATAAATTTGGTTTTGCAGACAGAATAGATCATGTCTCTACCGGCGGGGGTGCTTCTCTTGAGTATCTTGAAGGAAAAACACTGCCGGGAATTGCAGCATTAAAGGAGTAGAAAATGCGTATTTCTTATATGGCCGGAAATTGGAAAATGAATAATACCGGATCAGAAGCTTTGGCTCTTGTAAAGGAACTTCTTGATAACGGTAGTTTTAAGAATAAAATTCTAATAGCGCCTTCTTTTACTGCTCTGGATGCAGTTGCGAAAGCTGTAGAAGGAACAGATTTAATACTTGGTGCTCAGAATATGTCTACCAATGAATCCGGAGCTCACACCGGGGAGATATCACCTTTGATGCTTAAGGATTTGGGTGTTGAAGTTGTTATACTAGGACATTCTGAACGAAGAGCTATCTATGGTGAAACAGATGAAATAGTAAATACAAAAATACATCTTGCATTAAAACATAAGCTTGATGTCATTTTTTGTATAGGGGAAACCCTTGAAGAGAGAGAGGGTGAACTTGCTGAAAAAATTGTTACAGATCAGGTTGTTGAAGGTTTAAAAGGGATATCTGAAAATGAACTTTCTGCTATTACTATAGCATATGAACCAGTATGGGCTATTGGTACAGGAAAGACAGCCACTCCTGAGGATGCTGATGATATTCATAAGGTTATACGAAAGAAAATTGAAGATTTGTACAGTAAAGATGCAGCAGACAAAATTATTATTCAATATGGTGGTTCTGTTACACCTTCCAATGTTAAGGAATTAATGGCAAAACCCAATATTGATGGTGCACTGGTAGGTGGTGCAGCCCTTAAAGCAGAAACATTTATTCCTATTATGGAATATAATAAATAGTTACAGGCTGATGGAGAGAGATAAATGGCGATAATTGGAACATTACTTTTAGTGATTTTTGTAATAAGTGCAATTTTGCTCATAATAATTGTTATGATGCAGGATGAACAGGGCGATGGTCTTGGTGGTATTTTCGGCGGTGGAAGCGGAGCCGCTTTTGGTTCAAGATCCGGAAATATTTTGACAAAAACAACATCAATTCTTGGTGCGATTTTTATTTTAAGTTCTCTTGGAAATGCATGGATAAACAGGACTCCAGGAGCAGGTGATGTGCTCGGGGTTGCCAGAGAACAGGCAGTTGAGACTACATCTGAGTGGTGGAATCAGTCTGTTGAGACTGAAATCGATAACTCAGCAGAATAATTCAGTTGAGGTTGGAATGAGAGTAGCAGTTGTTTACTTTTCAAATAAAAAACGTAAGAAGTTATCTGTATTATCAGATGCTCTTGCAGATGGTATAAGATCTCAGGGTCACCAGGTCGACGTTATAAACGGCGATCTGGATGTCAACTCTAAACTGACAGTTTATAATTATATTGCCCTTGGTGCTGAATCTTTGAATGTTTTTGGAGGGAAGATACCTGCAAAAACTGCCTTTTTCTTAAGTGGTTCCGGTTTTATTCGAGGAAAAAAATCATATGCTTTTCTACTCCGCAGTAGTCTGAGACCTCAGAAATCTCTTAATAAACTTATGTATACAATGGAACATGAAGGTATGTATTTAAAAAAGTCAGATGTTATTTCATCTACTGAAGAAGCAAGTTTAATTGGTAAGAATTTGCATATATCCTGATTAGAGCAGGACTTTCGGAGTATTTAATGAAAAGATTATTATTCATATTTCTGTTCACTTATTGTGCAACGACTTTATTTGCGGATATTTTAAGCGTTCCTTTGGTATCTGTGAATCTAATTCGTCCTGAATTGATTACGGCTCAGGAAGTAGATGAAAAAATTGATCTCTACAATAAACAACTCATTAGTAATGGACTGCCGCAGCAGGATATAAAAAGATCAGATATGCTGGATTCAATGATTTCATCCATATTGATTGCCCAGGCAGCTGAGCAATCAGGTATAACAGTATCAGACCTTGATATTAATAGGGTTATCCAGTCCCAGAAGCAGAGTGCAGAAAATCAGCTTCATCAAAGAATAAGTGATGATCAGTTTAAGCAGTTAATTATAAATCAAACGTCAGGTAGCTGGGATTTATATATTGCCGGGATCAGCGAACAGCTCCTGCAACAGACATATATAACACAAAACAAGAAATCTATTTTTGATACTATTAAAATACCTTCCATTGATGAAATAGAGATAAAATATAAAGAAAATATGCAGCGTTTTTTTAATACTGAATATCTAAGAGTAAGTATGATATTTATTCCTATCCTGAATAAAAATAACGAGACAGGTGAAGCAGCAAGAAAAAAACTGGAAAAAGTATATAATGAACTTAGGAATGGTAATATTAGTTTTGATGATGCTGTTTTAAAATATTCTGAAGAAGAGAGTATAAAGTACAGAGGTGGAGATATAGGATATGTTGGAAGGGATAATCGAAATTTAAAGCTTCAGCTTGGAGAAATATTTTTTAATAAAATGTTTCAACTTTCAAAAGATGAGATTTCCGGTGTTTTAGAATCAAATGCAGGTTTTCACATTTTAAAAATCACTGATAAACTGGAAGCAAAACTTCTTACATTAGATGATACAATGACTCCGGATAGTACATTACTTGTAAAAGACTATATAAAAAATGTTATACTTCAGGAAAAACAACAGCAATCACTTGAGAGAGCTTTGAAAGAGATTAACCTGGAATTACGACAACAGGCAGAAATAATATTTTTTTAACAGGAACAATATGAGTTCAAGAAGAAAAGCACGTATACTCGCATTTCAGACCTTATTCAGTAGAGATTTTAATAATAACAGCATTACAGAGCTTATTCGGTTTGACTGGATAGATGAAGAACGACTAAAAAACTACGATGATGAAACATTAACATTTGCTAAATTGCTCATTGTTGGAACACTGGAAAATTTGGATGACATTGATAGTGCAATAAAAAAACAATTACAAAGTTGGGATTTTGATCGTATTGTAAAGGTTGAATTGGCTATACTGAGAATTAGTGTATATTCAATTCTTTATCAAAAAGAAATACCAATAGCAGTAACAATAAACGAAGCAATTGATATAGCCAAAGACTATGGTAGTGATGATGCTTTCCGCTTTATTAATGGTATTCTTGATGGAATTAAGAACGCCAGAAATTTATGATTTTTAGAAAGAAAGAAATAATATTTATTCTTGCAATAATTATTACTATTTCTGGTACTTTTCTCATTTTACAATATTTGAAAAGTACAAGTCTGGAAAAAAAATTCACTAATAAAATTATTGAAATTGACTTACTTATAAGCTCCGGGTCTTTTAGTCAGGCTGATAAATTGATATTTATTGCGGGCAAGTCTGCTAATACTTCCCTTCAGTATAAAAGTCTTTTAAAAAGGGCTTTGGGATTGCAGGGTTCTGTGAGTTTAGAGGAAATTTCTCAAATTGCACATGAAAAATACCCTCAGGATGAATTAATATTGTCTGCGTATATATATGTATTGCTTAATAACGGTAAAATAGTAGATGCTGCATCGATACTACATGATCAGGATAAACAGATAGTGCAGGAAAGCTTTTTAATAGAGACTAATATTAAGAATAAAAATTACAATGAAAAAGATGATTTATTATATAAGGGTATATATGAAAAAAATAGTTTAATATATAGAAAATTATTTAAACTTACAAATGACAGTAAATTTCTTCTCGATGCAGTATTGGTTAATCTTGAAAATGGAAATATTCAATTAGCGGATACTCTCCTTGAAGAAATTGTATCTGATAATTTGGAATATCAAAAATTGCAGTTTTTTATTAAGTATGACAGTGGTAAATTTGATAAAGCTTTGGAAATACTTGACTTATTTGATTGCGGGTTCAGTATTCAGGAACTACAGCTTATACGTATCGATATTCATATCAGGCAGGAAAAATATAGAAAAGCGCAGATTGCTATAAGAGAGTTTCTTGATATCTATCCTGATTATTCATGGATTCCTTATTATAATAATATATGGCTTAATTCTGTATATACCGGTTTTGAAAGTAAAACTATCATTGAAGATGGATTAAAGATATATCCGGACAATAGAGAAATAATGCTTATTACAATGGATTATTATCTGGAAAATAATATGGATGAAGAAGCAATTGATATATTGAGAAAATATATCAAGAATAATCAAAGTGATAATGAACTGGAAATTATTCTTAAGGAACTGGAAGGTATTAAAAATCCGGAGTATATAGTAAATATTATTAGGAATTTGGTAAATCAAAATCCGGAAAATATCAGCGCTTCAAGATATCTAGCCTGGAATATCTTTGTAAATGATGATATTGCACATTTGAAGCACTTTCTTGATCAGATAGAAAAAGAAGGAGAGGCTGGGTGGATTAACTTTTTCAAAGCTTTAATTTCCGTAAAAAAAGGAGATTTTAAATCTGCAAGTGAAGAGTTTCAGTCTTCCTATGAATTTGAAAATCAATGGGAAACACTCTATAATCTGGCTGTATTATCCGAATATACAAAATATTATCAGGAAGCAATTGAATATTATCAGAATGCTGAAAATAATTTGATCAGTAGTGAAGAGAATATGGTAACAAAATCAATTATACGATCTTCATTAGCATCTTTATTGTATGAAATTAAAGATTATGAACGTTCATACAGAGAAGTACGAAATGCTCTGGATTTGGATATTTACAATCTAAAAGCTAATCTTTTATTAAAAAAACTTGAATCAGTTACATTTTAATATTGCAAAGGTGCAGTTGGTTATTTATGCTGAATCTGATAATCTGTATTTGGAATATAAAGTTATTTAAATATCTTATTATGCATAATAAGTTTTAATATTTGGAGCTTGTAGTGATAAAACTTAAATCTATAAATGAAATTAATGGTATTAGAGAATCATGTAAATTTCTTGCAGAAACACATAAAGAACTGGAAAAGCTTGTTGAAGCTGGTATGACTACAAAAGAATTAGATAGTTTTGCAAGAAATTTTATTGTTAAAAGAGGAGGCAAACCCGCCTTTTTAGGTTATATGGACTATCCTGCATCATTATGTACTTCTATAAATGAAGTAGTAATTCATGGTATTCCGTCAAATAGAAAACTAAAAGAGGGCGATATTGTAAGTCTTGATCTTGGAATAGAATATAAAGGGTTTTTCAGTGATGCTGCTGTGACTCTGCCTGTTGGAAAAATATCAGAAGAAGCTGAAAAACTGATTAAAATTACAAAAGAAGCACTTTATCTTGCTATTGAAAAAGCTGTTTTAGGAAATAGAATCCATGATATCTCCAGGGCAGTATATAATCATGCAAAAAACCATAATTATGGTGTAGTTAGAGACTTTTGCGGTCATGGGGTTGGTTTTAGTCCTCATGAATCACCACAGGTACCGAATTATGTTGGATCTGGTCCAAATCCAAGAATAAAAAAAGGAATGGTTTTAGCCATTGAACCTATGATAAACTTAGGTGTTGATGAGGTCAGGGTTCTTGATGATGAATGGACTGTACTAACTATGGATAATAGAATATCAGCACATTGGGAACATACGATAGCTGTATTTGAAGACCACACCGAGATATTGACACAGCTCTGACATAAAAGAGTGGAGATTTTGATTTCTTTTTACCGATAATGAAAAGGAAAAAGGTGGATTTATGAATAAAGATTTTATTAGTTATAATAATGTCAGAAATAATGCGTTAAAGCTTGCAAATCAAATACATTCAGATGGATTTATTCCTGATGTGATATATGTATTGTTACGGGGCGGTGCATATCTGGGAAATGTTTTTAGTGAGTATTTCAAGATTGTTAAAGGTAGTGAGCGTCCTGTATTCTATGCTGCTGTTGTAGCACGTTCATATACAAATATTAACGAACAGTCTGCTGTTATGATTGATGGATGGACTTATAATCCTGAACATCTTCGTAATGGTGATAAAGTTTTATTAGTTGATGACATCTATGATTCAGGAAGGACTATTAACCATCTTGGAGAGGTCATAATCAATCATGGTATTCCCAGAAAAGATCTTAAAATTGCAGTTCACGATTATAAAAATATAACCTATAAAAAGGACAGGCTTCCTTTAATACCTGACTATTCCTGCAGGACACATATAATAAATAAACCAGAGGATGATGTTTGGATACACTATATGAGTCATGAACTAGTTGGCTTGTCGGAAGACGAATTAAAAGAATACTATAAGGACAGTCCTGAATTAGTTGATATAATAAAAAAACAGATGTTATGAAATTAAAACTTGTTCTCTTTCTATTCCTGATTGGGCCTCGTTTTCTTTTTAGTTTCGATGGACTTGATGGGATGATTTCTTTTTCTCATGACTCTGGTCTTTATAGTGATGATATTGAACTTTCATTTAGTACAATATCGGATGTGGAAATATATTATCATTTTGAAGATAGCCTGGATAAAAATAAGGTTAAATATATTTTTCCTTTAAGTCTTACAGCTATGTCCGGAGAATTACGTAAATATAATATAATTGTTACCATATTTGACGGAAATGAAATATTGGCAACAAAAAAAATAGAATATATTATCGATAAAGATATACCAAAACCACCTGTTTTGAATAAAAAAGATGGGCTTTATAATAACTCTATTTCTATTTATTTTAGTGAAAATGAAGCAGATATATATTATTCAATTAAATCTACGGTCGAAAATAACTTTACTCTGTGGCATGGAGAAACTTTAGATATACAACAGACTGACAGTTTAAATACTGAAATTTTAAGAACTTACTGTATGGATTCAGCCGGTAATCGAAGCAGTGTGCAGGTTAATAGTTTTACTATCCTACCCGCTGTGGAAAAACATATATCTTTAGTGGTTCCAAGCCCGGTAGAGGGTGTGTTTTTAAACAGTCAGATTATATATATTGATACAACAGGTTATAAATGGATACGGTATTCATTTGATGAAGTTGATCCGGAAAGCAGAGGAACAAGTTATATAAGCCCCGTTCTTTTGAAGAAAACCGGCGACTATAAACTAAATATTGCCGCCCTGCCTCTTAACTCAGCAAAAGTTCTTACCAGGGAGATTGTTTTTTCAATAACTGACAATCAAAGTATCCTTATTAATAAAGAAAGCGGGATTTATACAGAAGATATATCTTTGAAATTTAATAGGAATGGCATGAATTACAATCTGGAGGACAGGAAAGTAGTTGCATGGGATACAATTTTGCCGGATACTTTGGATCTTATGCCTGTACCCGGAGTAGTCAAATACAGGTCCCTGAGGATATCAAATCCGGCTGTAGATGGTGAATTTAGATAATTTTTTATTCTTGATAAGAGAATTCCAGCAGCTCCAATTATTTCAATTTCTTCTGATTCGCCAATTTCGACGGGTGCTGAAGTAAGGATTCTTGGTGTCCAGGGAGCAGATCTTTTTTATACAACTGATGGTTCTACACCTGACCGTTATTCTGCCTATTATAAGCGACCTTTTAACATAGAAATACCTGAAAATAGAAATTCCGGTTCACTGCTAATAAAAGCAAGAGCATATTTTAGCGATAAATCAACAAGTATAGTTACATCAAAATTACTAACTTATGATGTCAAGAAACCAGATAAGCCGGAAGTGACTATTACTTCAAGTATATTTAATAAGATAAGTTTTAGTTTTTCTAATTATTTTACAAATAGAATTATTTATACAATAACATATGATGGTTCTAAACCCGAAGATCCGGTTGTTACTTCATTTACAGGTAAGCAGGATATGCTGCTTACAATCCCTCATGGTATTGAAACAAATGTGCGTATGAATGCTGCTTATATTGATCGTGCAGGTAATATTTCAGAGCCACTTATAATCGATCTGTTAAAAACAGATACTGTTCCCCCAAAAGAGCCTGAAATTATAATAGAAGATCAAATGCTGACATTAAATGGAAATGGAGTGATATATTACAAAATCACCAATAATTATGATGTTGATCCGGTCGGATACCAATTATATGAATCTTCTTTTTTAATTGATACTGATGACAGTAGTTTTATTAAATATACAGTTTCCTGCTATTCTGTTGATAAATCCGGAAATAAAAGTAGTCTTGCCGTTTCTGATGAGATAGTAATTGATAGAAGAATACCTATTCTGCCTGATTACAGCGGAATATCCAGTGGAGGATTATATAATAATCCGAGAAGTCTAAGATTACATTCCTCAGACGATATTAAAGTCTATTACACTATCAGCAGCAATTCAATACCTCCGGAAGATCCTATTCCAGGTACTTCAAATATTATAGATGAATATCTCTATTTTGATTGTCCGGTTAATGAA
Organism: uncultured bacterium; assembly: GCA_965371875.1. Taxonomy (GTDB): domain Bacteria; phylum Spirochaetota; class Spirochaetia; order B11-G9; family B11-G9; genus JAJRQE01. Next base: position 7,527 of record CBDVAD010000009.1, on the reverse strand, counting down.
ACCAGAGAATATATAGTTAAATTAGTTGCTGCCTATAATAACTATGAAATTATTTCTTTTCCGGAACTTATTTCGTTTAAAATTGACCGTATTGCTCCACGATCACCGGTTATTACATCGGTTATTGATGGTACTGTTTATAATGAAGATGTAAAGATAAGTATTGAAGATGAGAAGGATACTGTCTGGATACTTATAAAAGATCAAATTGAAGTAGAAGATCTTACCTTTACAAATTTTGAGGCAAATGGAATACTTCTTAATAATGGTTATACCGTAAGACTGGAGGAAAATTCAGAAAAAAAATATCAAATTTCAGCTTTATCTATCGACAAAGCTGGAAATACAAATATCAGCAGAGAGATTGTACATTTTTCTATAGACAAGTTACCACCTGCACCACCACAAATCGATGTTGATAATTCATTCAGTGAGTATATTCTGATCAGGATGAGCTCTAAAGATCTTGATGATATAATATATGAAATTACTTATGACGGCAGCTATCCTGAAAAACCTACCGAAAGCTCCTTGTTTTATCAACTTCCATTACAAATACAAAATGATTATGCAAATTCTATTTATATCAGTGCACGAACTATAGATCCATCAGGTAATTTATCAGATTCAACTTCCCTGAAAAAAATTAGTTTTACAAATCCAAATTTAGAAGCTCCGGTAATTAATATTGGGAAGTTGAACTCTACAGAAAGCAGTATCTCTTTTGCATCTTTAACAGGGATGAGAATTTATTTAAAGGAGGGTGATGGTAGTTTTTTTGAATATATTGACCCCTTTATAATCGATCTAAGAGATAGAGATTATGTAGATCTCTTTTACTATTCTATGGACAAGTATGAAAATAAAAGCTCTGTTGTTGTTTCAAAAATAGAAAAAACAAGTTCCCCTGGTAATATTATAACAGGAATCACAAATGATAAAATATATAATACAGGCAGGGTTGTCTGGAAATCAAATGATTCACGTGTTGTACGCTACGAAGTTGCTATAGATAATGAAATACCTGATAAAGTAACTGTTTTTTCACCTGAGCTTACCGAGCCTATTGTTTTTGATTCGGCAGAAGGTGAAACACTTAGTGTGTCGTTGAATGTAAAAGAATTCATGGAAGATGTTTCAGTATTTGAAAAATATGATTCAAATTTTAGTTTTATTATAGATAAATCAAAACCTCATCTCCCTGAGGTTCAAGGTATTGTTAATGATGGCTTTTATCAGAATAACCGTTTAATTGAGCTCAATTCTACCGAAATGGTTTATTACAAAGTATCAACAGGTACTAATAATTTAAATTCCGTTGATTATAAACTGTATACTAAACCTATTGAAATAATTGTTGATGAAGGAAGATATAAACAATTTAAGCTGGAGTTTTACTCAAAAGATTCTGCCGGGAATCTAAGTGAAGTAAAAATTATAGATTTCACTATAGATAAAGCTAATATATATGTATCATCAAAAGGTAAGGATAGTAATGACGGAACAAGATTCAAACCTTTTAGAACCATAGATCGGGCTTTAGAGTACATAAATCAAACAAAACGAAAAGTACTGTATTTAACCGATGGTGAATTCATGCTTGATTCCATTCTTGAGTTTAAAACAGATATTACTATTACCGGTGGTTTTAGTTCAGAACTATGGGATGCCGGTTCCGGTCAAACTATAATCAATATATCAAAAAGAGTATCTGGTAATTTGCCAATGATTAATATTCATTCTGGAAATATTAATTTAGATAAAATTACCATCTCAAATGCCAACTTAAACGCTCCTATGATTTCTATGACTGGTGGTACACTTCTACTTAATAACGTTAGACTGTTTCATGCCAATGGTAAAACCCCTGTTTCCCTTGAAATTAAAAATGCCGACCTGACAATAAAAGATACTGAACTTATTTTTGGCCCTATTTCGGAAGGCAATCTAATAGATGTAAAAAATAGTAATATAATGTTGGAAAATACTATTATAAAAGGTACTGGTGTTTCCGGTACCCTTAAGATATTAAGTTTGGAGAAAACAAAAGCTGATATTTTAAATTCAGTTATAATTCCTTCTTTAGCCAGGAAAATTGAGGTAATCGGTTCTGTTGATAGTAAACTGAACATTACAGATACTTCTTTTGATACTGGTACAGCCAGTATCTATTCAAATTTATTTATTTTGAAAGAGTCTGATCTAAAGATGGAAAAATCAGAAATAGGTTCTACAAGCATCAGTAGAATTTTCTCCGGTTTTGATGTTGCAGACTCTAAGATTGAAATTGATAATTGTACTTTTAATTTAAAGGCAGAGTCCGGAATATCTTTTATTAGGATGCTTAATTCCAGTCTTGAACTTTCAAATACAGGGATATCTGCAGATAATACCAGCGAATTCCTTTATTTATTAAAGGGAAATACTTCAATAATAAACTTTGAAAATAATAGAATTTCTACAAAAACTACAGATATCTTTAAAGGCTTTGAATCAAATAACTGTGTTTCTATTTTTAGGGACAATAAAATGGAATTTGAAGGTGGAACTACTGTATTTACAGCTTTTACCTTTCAAAGGCCGTTGAATATCGAATTTACAGACAATAAATTAATTTCTTCGAATATAAGCTGGATTTCGTCTGAAAATCAGGTTGCTTTTAATATTATAGGTGTTAAAGACAGTGTATCTATAATGGGGAATAATATTTATGGATGGGAGTTTGTGTTAAAACATAACGAAATTATTCTAAAATCTGTAGATGAACTTAATAACTATAGAGGGTTTATGAATATCCCTGAAGATAATTATTCACAGTCGGAATGACTGGAATTTAAGGATTATGGGATTAGAGGATAAGAAAAGATAGAAGGTAGGGCAACACAATTTGTTGCCCTTATTTTTTGATTATTGTCTAACAAAGGTACCGTTGGATAATCTCTTCCAAAGACCTCCGCTTGTAGCGAGATAAAAATAATCTCCTGCAACACCTAATGCGGATTGATAGACTTCAAATACCATTTCTACTGCCAGATCAGGGTATGTTGCAGAGAAATTATCTACACTTGTTGTTCCCGTAGGTTCAACAATAGAACCACCATCAGTTATATTCATTTCGTAGTAACCATCATCTGTACCTATAATAAGATACTCTTTCGTTCCTCCAAATATTGAAACAACTTCAAGACTGCCATGAACAGGTTCACTATCAATATCTGAAATTATTGTCCAATTGGCAGCATCATCAGTTGATACATAAACCTGACCTGAAGAGGTTGTAAGGTAATAATCATCAACAGCGTTGACAGCAATAGCCCTTATATCACCAATTTTAGCTGTAGCTGAAGTAAAGCCTATGGATGCCAGACCTCCAACAAAATTTCCTCTAAATAGATCAGTGGATGAGATAAGGATATTTGTAGTGGTATTTGACGCACCATCGAGAATTATGTCCGTAATAACTTCATCGTTTACAATAGTATTCGAAAGATCGGTGGATGAAAAAGTAGAAATAACTGCCCCGATGTCTGTTACGATTCTTTTTATAAGTATATAAGTATCAGGAGTTGTTTTCTTGACATCGAAAAGGGTTAGATCCGTGTTATAAGCGTCAACAAGATTCCAATTACTGCCGTCATATGACATAATTTTACCTTCTGAAAGGTTATTGTCATCGTTGTTTATAACTCCATATAGTGTAGGTGTCCCACCATTATACTCAACAATATTATATATATAGTTACCGTCACCAATATTTGTCCAGTTACTGGCTGTTTGTACCCATGCAGAACGACCTGTACGTGCATAAACAGTTGTTCCTACTTCGACAACCTGATAAACGGCTAATTCTGATATATTTGAATCTATTTGTGCTACTTCCTCGCTAATTTGATAAAATATTCCAATTCCTTCAGAATTACATGATATGAGTAGTAGAAGCATTGCAGCCAGTATTAGTAAAAAATATTTTTTCATATTAAGTCCTGTTAAAAGTGAAATTTTGCGGAAAAACCGATATCGAGAAAATTACCAAAGGCTGTTTCTCCAGGTTTGTCTGCGGAGTAAATTTCCGGTACAATCCAGTACTGTGTTCTGAGTCCAAGGCCCCATTCTGCATTTAGATTATAGAAAATTCCTGTACCAAGTTTAGCTATAGATCCAAAATAAACCTGGTTATCAACTCTGTTTACAGCAAATCCTGCACCGAATATAACCGGTACTTCAAATGAGTTGAAAAGAAAGTTATAGGTAAGATTAGCAGTAATAGGGATAAGAGAATGTGTATTTCTCTGGGGTGTAAAAGAAAAAGAGCCTGCAAGCCCTACACCAAGAGACCATCTGCTGTTCAGAAAGGCCGCCCATTCAAGAGATCCGGTACCACCCATAGAAAGCTGATCTCCAAAAGCCACAATAGTATCATCCTGATTCGGAAAAATGATAAATAGTGGTAATAAAAGCCCGGCATTTATAGAAAAAGTCTGGCTTCCCCGACTATAGGGCTCGAGAAACTGTTCTTCAGCTTCCTGTGTAAAAGCAAAGGTTGCAATCAGCAGCATTATTAAAACAATAAAAATAAGTTTTGTATTCAAGTATATACCTCATTACCGTTATGAGTTTGTATATTATCACTTGAACTTCTATTTATCAACGTCAATTGGAATATTTGCTGGAATTTTGGATGCGAATTATACTTTCCATTTCTCGCTAAACAATTTATAATATATATAATTCAGGCTATCCCTAAACTTGAGTCAGTGTTTCCCTAATAATAATCTCACTGACTGGAGGTCATAATTGACCTCTACCCACTGAATGGAGGCTTAATTTTAAGCCTAAAATGCTGATATTACTTTACAGAGGATATCCAATGGGTATATAAGTTAATTGGAATATAAATAATAGCATAATATAGGAGAAATTAATGGCAGCTGAAATCATTGATGGTAAATTAATTGCAAGTGAAATTAGAGAAGATTTAAAAAAAGAGGTGGAAAAGCTTAAGAATGAAGGTATTACTCCTGGTCTGGGTGTTATTCTTGTAGGTGCTGATCCTGCAAGTATGTCCTATGTTACAGCTAAAGAAAAGGCCTGTGATAATATTGGGTTATATTCTGAAAATATTAAACTTCCTGCAGAGACCACCGAGGAAGAGCTGCTCTCCCTTGTTGAAGAGATGAACAGTAATCCAAAAATTGATGGTATTCTTGTTCAGTTACCCCTTCCAAAACATATTGATACAGATAAAATTATTATGAGTATCTCACCCTCAAAAGATGTAGATGGATTTCATCCTGTCAGTATTGGTAAAATGTTAATGGGTAAAGATACATTTCTTCCCTGTACTCCTCATGGTATAATTAAGCTTCTACTGCATTCCAACGTTAAAGTTGAAGGAGCTAATGTAGTTGTAGTCGGCCGAAGTAATATTGTTGGGAAACCGGTAGCTAATCTGCTTCTTGCTAAATCTGAAGGCGGCAATGCTACAGTTACTGTTTGTCATTCCAGAACTAAAAATATGGCAGAGATAACACGTAAGGCAGATATCCTTATCGCTGCAATAGGAAAAGCTGAATTTATTACTGCAGATATGATAAAAGATGGTGCTGTAGTTATTGATGTTGGTGTTAATAGAGTAGATGACAGTACTAAAAAAAGAGGTTATCGGCTTGTAGGTGATGTTGCGTTTGAAACTGCTTCTGAAAAAGCTTCTAAAATAACCCCCGTACCTGGTGGTGTAGGTCCAATGACAATAACAATGCTTATGTATAATACCGTAAATTCCGCAAAAAACAGAAAGCAATAGTAAAATACAACGGTAGAAATGATTAAAAAAACATTTCTACTGTTGTAAACATAATTTGAATTGCTGCTGTTTCTCTTGATAAAGATACAATTTTAAGGTTATTCTCACTGTCAATGAAAATACAAATGAAATCTAAACAGATAATACTTGCTTTTGGTGCTCTACTCTTCATAATTTTAATTATTAGTGTAATTCAATTTTCAATTTTATCACGTAAATATGATAAGCAGATAGCCGGACTTTTTACAGAATTAGAAAACTATAATAGTAAAAATATCGTTCTTGAAGATGATATAAGGTTAATTAATTCAAGTTCAAATGAAGTAAGACGTCTTCTCTCACTATCTGAAAGCAGGCTGTCGATATCCGGAATTGAAAAATCTATTGAAGTGTCAGATGAGAGAGATGATAATCTGGCATTTTATAATGCAGTTGACTATATCCTTATTCACTCTGATAAAACTCAGATGGAGATTGATTTTTATAACCTGATAAACTCCGATAATGTCAAAGCCCGTTTGTCTTCAAGGAATTTACGTATTACTAAAACTGGTCCGGCCAGTTTTAAGTTGACAAAATCATCTGATTCCTATTTTTCACTGGAAATAAATGACCCTAAGAACCCTGCTATTACTATAAAAAGTATTCTAAATCAAAAAGAATCATTTTTACTTTCAGAGATAAACAGAAATATTTCTTTGATATTTACATTTATTGATAATGAGTTTTCCGAAGTAGATCAACATTATAAAAACTATAATCATCTTAAAAAACAGTTTATAAATCTTGCCGTTGATAGTTCTCTAAATAATTATTTTACATCCAAAGAGCTTGAGATTAGTGATCTGAGATCCGAAAATACTTTATACTACTATGTTATATCAAATAAAGACTTAACTTTTACCATTAAAGTATCACTGGAAAGTTCTGACCTTCATTTTTTTATTGCAGATCGAAGCTTTGCTGAATATACCGATTTCTATTCTGCATTAAGAGAGATTCTTGAAGATTCGGATAAAAGAACTGATGAAGTAAGACTGGTTGATTTATCCATGTTGAAGGTTGAGTCAATTTTAAATGATGAAGCCTTTAAAGCATATTTAACGAAGAATGATTTTAATATTAAAATAACTCCCAGAGAAGACAATGATTATTTTTACTATGATATAATTGATAAGAATCTTGATTTAATTGGTTCATTCGCAGTTCAAAAAATAATTGGAGATATCTATTTAATGGATTCAGAGGATATTATGATATCTTCACTTAAATATCTTGAATCACCTGAACAGACGGATGAAGTCACTGTTATGGATATTCCTGAAAATTTACCTTTGATTGTGGATAAATATAGTAATAATAATAGCACAACTTTTGTAGTAATTGGCTCTCACGAAAACAACGCGGACACAATTATACTTGTTCATGCAGATGGCACCACAGGTAAAATGACTCTGATTGCTGTACCCAGGGATCTGTATTATCAGGAAAGAAAAATAAATGATTATTACAGATCTTATGGCGGTGATAAATTTATAGAAATACTTTCTGATATTACCGGCCTTTCGATTAGTGGTTATGTTGCTGTTGATATGTATGCATTTATAGATCTTATCAACATCCTTGGAGGGATTGATATTTATCTTGAATCAGACCTTATAGACCCTAGCTATATGGTAAGAGATAATGGTGAGTGGAGTACACTTTACTATAAAAAGGGAACT
>CBDVAD010000008.1:0-22371 GCA_965371875.1 uncultured bacterium | reverse complement strand
GTGGAAAACCTTTTTTACCGCTTTAAAAACAGATGCGGAAGGTGGTGAGGATAATGCTTCCAGCTGTAGAAGTAGTAAAAAGAAGATGGAATATATTCCTCATAAAATAATAAAGATAACTGATCTGCCTGGTGATGTGTGGGTGCTGGAACTTGATGGGAAGATAAACTTTGATTCCAGTCAGTTTGCTTTTCTCTGGCTCCCGGGTATTGGTGAAAAACCTTTTTCTATAATCAAAGGAGATCCCATTACATTTATTATCCGTAAGAAAGGGGAGTTCACTTCGGCAGTTATGAATCTAAAAGAGAATGACTCTATCTTTGTACGGGGTGTCTATGGAAGAGACTCCCCTGGAACAAATAGAGATACTGTTTATATTGCAGCAGGGGGAACAGGTCTTGCAGTTGCTCTGGGACTGGCGGAAAAATTATTCCTTGAAGGGAAGAAGGTTCATACCTTCTACGGTATGAGCAGTCCAGGGCAGAGTGTATTGGAAAAGGATTTCCTGCAATGGGGATCATTTACTGCAGCGGCAGATGAAGGTATCCCCGGCAGAGTTATTGATATCTTAAAAGAGAAACTATCGACTAATAATGAAGAGAGTGCCCTTTATACTATAGGTCCTCTGCCTTTCATGAGAAAAGCAGCTGATGAATTTATTAGCTGTAGTCAAAGATGGGGAGGGAGGTCGGAAGATGTTTTTCTTTCCATCGAAACTCCAACAAGATGCGGTGTGGGGCTTTGCGGAGAGTGTGAATGCGGCGGACATCTTACCTGCAGAGAGGGAACGTTTTTTTCTCTCTCCTGGCTGAACAGGAAAAATATCAATCTTGAGGAGCTGCTTCATGAAGATTGATCCTCATGTCCACCTCAGGGATGGAGAATTTCAAAGTCATAAAGAAACACTAAGTCATGGTTTTTTAATGGCCTGGAAGGCAGGGCTTTCCGCTGTGTTTGAAATGCCGAATACCATTCCCTCCCTTACTTCAGAAACGGTAATTACTGAAAGAATTAAGGCTGGAGAGAAAGCCCTTAAAGAGTTACAGCTTCCACTTTTTCATGGGATACTCGCAGGAATTACTGCAAGCGAAAAACAGATCAGGGAAGTTGTAGGTATCTGGAGAAGGCTGTTTCCTAAAATCCCTGGATTAAAGATGTTTGCCGGTCAGTCTACCGGTAACATGGGGATAACGGAATACGAAGAACAGAAGCAAGTCTATCGTACTCTTGCCAGAGAGAACTATACCGGTGTTCTTATGGTTCATTGTGAAAAGGAAAATCTTCTGAGACCCGATCTGTTTGATCCCCGAAATCCTGAAACTCATCTTTTAGCAAGATCTCCGGAAGCGGAAATAGAATCGGTGCAGGACCAGATAGAGCTTGCGGAGAAGGAAGGATTTAGAGGGACACTCCACATCTGCCACATATCGGTACCCGAAAGTCTGGATATACTGGAGGGAAAGAGGAAAAACCTCCCGTTCTCCATCACTTGCGGGGTAACTCCCCATCACACTCTTCTCTCGGTAGAAGATATGAAGGGAGATGATGGATTACTGCTTAAAGTAAATCCGCCTCTACGATCTGAGGCAATGCAGAAGCAGATGTTTGCTGCGCTTATTAATGGGAGAATAGATTGGATAGAAACCGACCATGCTCCTCATACTGTTAAAGAAAAAAAGGAGGATTATGCTTCCGGAATTCCGGGTCTGCAATTTTATAATCAATTTATAGAAATTCTATATAGAAACAGATTATCCGGAGGAATGGTGGAAGATCTAACGTTCCGGAATATAATAAGAACCTTTTCTATTCCGGTAGAAACTTTCACAAATAATACCGGCAGTCAGTCTGTACGGTCTGATGAGTATGGGTTTGATCCTTTTTATTCTATAAAAGTGCAAAATTAAATGAAATTTATTTTAGGAGGCCATTATGCATGAATACGAGGTAGCCAGACTTCTTCTTGAAATCGGGGCTGTGAATATGAAGACACATAATCCATACACATACGCAACTGGGATTATTAGTCCTATTTTTATCGATTGCAGAGTACTTAATTCCTATCCGGATGAAAGGGAAATTGTACTCGGATATTTCCAGAACTACATTGATCAGTTTATAGGTCGGAATAACATAAATCTTGTCGTTGGCAGTGGGCATTCCGGGATTTCTCTGACAGCCTATCTTGCTGAGAAGATGCGTGTGCCCATGGCTTACATAAGGAAATCATCCAAGACCCATGGAAAGGGTAACCAGGTTGAAGGAATCATCAGGAAAGGTGACAAAGCACTGATTATCACTGATATCATCGATGATGAAGATCATATCTCTGCAAGTGTAGACAGACTGAAAGAGATGGGTGTGGAAATTATACATGTTCTAAGTATCGTTAATATGAAATTCGGTATTGTTGACAAGTTTCTGAAAGACAAAAAGATTAAGTATTTTACCCTTACGGACTTAAGGATTATTATCAATACTGCAATCTCTGAGAATATGATCTCCCATATTGAAGGGGAGGAAATAGAGAACTGGCGAAAAAGTTTTAATGACTGGGGAAAAACCAGGGAAGCAGAACTTGAAAAAAGCAGAATGAACAGGGCTGAAGGTTGTGCAGAAATCCTCCTGAAAATCAAGGCGGTAACTCTTTCTCCATCTGCGCCGTATAAATATGCTTCAGGAATACTCAGTCCTATCTACTGTGATAACAGGCTCCTTATTTCCTACCCTGATGACTGGTTGTATATCATCAACTCCATGCTGAAAATTATCGTCAATGAAATTGGAGTCAGGAACATTGATGTTATAGGTGGAACATCTACAGCCGGAATACCCCATGCTGCCTATATCTCTGATAAACTCAGTCTCCCCATGATCTATATCAAATCTTCAGCAGATGAGCATGGAAGGAAGAGGAAGATAGAAGGGGACCTGGAAAAAGGGATGAGAGTACTCGTGGTTGAAGACCTGATCAGTACCGGTGGAAGTTCTATCAGGGCAATTGAATCTGTCAGGGAGATTGGCGGTGTTGTTGATAACTGCATAGCTATTTTCACTTACGAGATGGAAAAAGCTGACGAAGAGTTCAGGAAAGCCGGGTGTACTCTTTATACAGTTTCCAATTTTTCCACCCTCATGGATGTTGCTGAAAAACACAAATACATCACGAATGAAGAGCGGAACAAAGCGATAGAGTGGAATAAGAATCCGAACGAGTGGGGTCGGAATTAAATGAAGTGATAACCCTATCTATTTTTAGCATAGCTGCTTTTATTGACAGTACATGATTGTTTAACCATAGTTACGGAAACCTTGTCTTTTAGGGAGATAAAGAAATATGAATACGATAAGTTTTTTAATTCTTGATGATGGAACAATTTTTAAAGGTACAGGCTTTGGAGCACCGGCACTGACTGTAGATGAACTTCTTAAAGAAGGAGACAACGCCTCCCGGGGAGGGGCTTCCGGAGAGGTTGTTTTTAATACCGGGATGAGCGGCTATCCGGAAATTGTTACCGACCCGTCATACCTTGGGCAGTTAGTCGTCATGACCTATCCTCATATAGGAAACTATGGAGTCGATGAGGAATGGTCGGAATCAGGAACAGGCAATAATAATGGCAAGACAATCACCGGACTCTCAGGATTGATTGTTCGTTCTCTTTACAATGGGAAAGTTCCGGAGAAAAGAATGACACTGGATTCCTTTCTTGAAAAAAATAACACTCCGGGAATAACTGAAATTGATACAAGAGCCCTCACCCTTAAACTACGGGATGAAGGAAGTTCCAATGGAGTTATCATACGACCTGAAAAAGAGGATGAAGGTTTATCTGAAGATGAAAAGCTTATTGCTGTATCTTATTTAAACAATTTCCCTTCCATGGAAGGTAGAAATTTGGCCAGTAAAACAGGGATAAAAGAAAGAGTGGAAATAAATGTAACAGGCAGCCCCCATTTTACCGTTTTTGATTGTGGTATAAAAACTAATATAATCCGCAACCTGGTTTCCAGAGGATGCAGGGTAACAGCTGTTCCTTCTGCATCAACAGCAGAAGAAATCCTGAAGATAGAAAGCGATATTGTTTTAATCTCAAATGGACCGGGAGATCCTGCTGCGCTTACAGATATTATTATTCAGGTTAAAAAGTTACTGAGTAAGATACCTATGACAGGAATATGTCTTGGCCATCAGCTGATAAGTCTTGCCCTTGGAGCTAAAACTGAAAAAATGAAGTTCGGTCACCATGGAATCAACCATCCTGTTTATGACAAAGAAACCGGCAGAGTATTTATTACTTCTCAGAATCACGGGTTTACTGTCAGGGAGGACTCCTTTACGGAAGGGATGGAAGTATGGATGAAGAATTCAAATGATAATTCAATTGAAGGAATCAAACATGAAAATCTTCCCATCCTTACTACACAGTTTCATCCGGAAGCTGCACCAGGTCCTCATGATTCTTTGTGGATCTTTGATGAGTTTATAAAAATGTCAAAGTCTGTATCTCTAGAAGATAAAACGGGCGACACGAAGTGTCGGGGACCCGTTCTTAGTCGTAAAGAGGAGGAGATGTAATGCCAAAAAGGGAAGATATAAAAAAGATACTCATTCCGGGCTCAGGACCAATTGTTATAGGTCAGGCATGTGAGTTTGACTATTCCGGCACTCAGGCAGTAAAAGCATTGAAAGGAGAAGGATACACAGTAATACTGGTAAATCCAAACCCGGCAACAGTTATGACTACACCTGGAATAGCTGATAAAATATATACGGAACCTTTGGAGGTAAGCTACCTGGAGGAGATTATCAGAATAGAAAAACCGGATGCCATCCTACCTACCATGGGTGGGCAGACAGGTCTAAACCTCACTTTGGATCTATACGATGCGGGAATACTTACAAAATATGATGTTGAAATTATCGGTGCATCAATTGAATCGATAAAGGTTGCTGAGGATAGGGGACGTTTTAAGGAAATTGTAAAACAGATTGGAGAACATAGTCCGGAATCGAAATTGGTTAAAACATTTTCGGAAGCGAAAGGATTTATCAAAGAAACCGGACTTCCGGTTATTATCCGTCCAAGTTTTACCCTTGGGGGTAAAGGCGGCAGCATCGCCCAAAACCCTGATGAAGTTGAGACACTTATTAAAAAAGCACTTTTCGATAGTCCGGTTCATGAAGTCCTCATAGAGGAATCCCTTATCGGATGGAAAGAGTTCGAAATGGAGGTGATGCGGGACCATGCTGATAATGCTGTTGTCATCTGCTCAATTGAAAATGTAGATCCCATGGGTGTTCACACCGGAGACAGTATAACCGTAGCACCGATTCAGACCCTTTCAGACAGGGAGTATCAGGAGATGAGAAATGCATCTCTAAAAGTCCTTCGGGCTGTGGGTATTAACTGCGGGGGATCAAACGTCCAGTTTGCTGTGAACCCTGAGACCGGTAAGATGGTGATAATAGAGATGAATCCGAGGGTTTCCCGTTCATCTGCTCTTGCAAGTAAAGCTACAGGTTTTCCTATAGCCCTCTGTTCAGCCCGTCTATCTGTTGGATACACTCTTGATGAAATAACAAATGATATTACAGGTAAAACAGTTTCAAGTTTTGAACCGGCCCTTGATTACTGTGCTGTAAAAGTACCGAGATTTGAAACAGAAAAATTCCCTGCAGGATATACCGAACTGAATACACAGATGAAGTCTGTCGGAGAATCTCTTGCAATCGGACGTACTTTTAATGAGGCTCTAAACAAGGCAATCCGCTCCTGTGAAATGGGGTTTGAGGGGCTTCAGGGGCTCGATGTTGATAACGGTCAACTTGACAAGATGCTGACCACCGCGCATCCGCTGCGGATCTTTGCAATTTATACTCTCCTTAAAAAAAGAGGGACAAAAGCTACCTCCGAACTCTATCAAAAAACAAGATACGACTACTGGTTTTTGTATAATTTTCTTGAACAGGTTAAACTGGAAAAGGAGCTTGCAGGGATGTGGGAAGAGAATGCTGCCTGGAACTCTCCTAAAGGAAAAGATTTGCTGCTGAAAGCAAAACGTTTCGGCCTTTCCGATACCTGCATTGCAGATCTTTCCGGAACAGATGAAAAAAATATAGAAAAGATAAGACTTAATAATAATATAAACCCTTCCTATCATTTCGTGGATACCTGTGCCGGTGAATTTTCTGCTCAGACTCCCTACTTTTATTCCACCTATGGTGAAATCGATGAAGGCGGCAGTACAGGAGAGAATTCTGTTATCATTGCAGCCAGCGGGCCTAATAGAATAGGGCAGGGACTGGAGTTTGATACCTGCTGCACCCTTGCTTCTCTTAGTTACCGGCAGGAAGGTGTAAAAACCATAATGGTCAACTCAAATCCCGAAACTGTATCTACCGACTTTAACGTCTCTGACAGACTCTATCTGGAACCACTGACTGTGGAAAGTTTAAAAGCGATAATGAAGAAAGAGAAAACAAAAAGCATCGTTGTACAGCTTGGAGGGCAGACATCCCTTAATCTTGCGGAAGAATTAAAAGAATGGGGTGCAAATATTATTGGTACCTCAATTGAGAATATAAATAAGGCTGAGGACCGGTATCTATTTTCACAGATGATAGAGGCTCTTGGATTAAAACAGGCTCTTAACAGAATGGCAGGAAGCAGGAAGGAGGCAATAGAAAAGGCCGGTGAGATCGGTTTCCCGGTCTTGCTGCGACCGTCATTCGTCCTTGGAGGGAGGAGTATGTCTATCGCATACAGCGAAGAGGAACTTGTAAAATATCTTGAAAGCGGAATTAAATTTTCAAAAGAAAGTCCTGTTCTTGTAGATCAATTTCTGGAAGATGCATTTGAATATGATCTTGATGCTGTATCCGATTCGGAAAATGTATATATTGCAGGAATTATGCAGCATATAGAAGCCGCGGGGATTCACTCCGGTGACTCTGCATGTGTTTTTCCTCCCTTTAAATCAACACCGGAAATACTGACAGAAATGAGAGAAACCGCAGTTAAAATAGCAAGAGAACTAAAGATAAAGGGATTTCTAAATATCCAGTTTGCTGTAAAAGATGGAAGCCTTTACGTACTTGAAGTAAATCCCAGAGCATCCAGAACGGTTCCCTTTCTCTCGAAAGCTACCGGTATAAATCTTGTGGAGGCGGTTGTTAAAGTCTGGCTTGGTGAAAATCTTGAAAAGCAGGGACTTACAGAGAAAGGTGTAGGTTCGGGAAGCTGTAAAACAGGTTGGGCAATTAAAGAAGCTGTATTCCCTTTTGACAGATTTAATGATATTGATCCGCTTCTTGGCCCGGAAATGAAATCTACAGGTGAGGTAATTGGGACAGGAGATAGTTTTGGAGAAGCATTTGCTAAAGCCCAGCTTGCAGTAGGTAACGGACTTCCTGAAAAGGGGAGGGTATTTATCTCGGTGCATAGGAAGGACAGAAGGACTATTCTTCCGATAGCAGAAAAACTAATGGAACTGGGCTTTGTTATATGTGCGACCAGAGGAACCGCCCAATATCTTTTTGACAATGGAATTTTTTCCGAAATAATACTGAAAAGCCATGAAGGCAGCCCCAATGTCGTTGACCACATGCAAACCGGCCGGATCGATCTACTGATAAATACTCCCCTGGGAGAATATTCACAAATAGGTGATCATAATATCAGGCTGGAAGCTCTTAAAAGAAACATTCCCTACACCACAACGACAACAGCTGCCTGGGCTGCAGTAAAAGGCATTGAGTATCTTAAGAAAAAAGAAGTTACAGTCCGGATTCTCACGGAAAACTACGAAAAACATAATTCCTTTAATTTCTTGATGGCAATGTCGGGATTAGAAAAGGGGAAGATGAAGCAGTAGGGGCTCGGCGCACCGTGCCCCTACGATACCAGATTCTTACTGTAATCTATTTTTTCTCTGCCAGTTCAGCAAATTTGATGATTCTTCCATCGGTTGCTACCAGAGGTCTGGCGGGATCCTTTTTCTGTGTAGCAAGAGATACAATGACCATTACTCCACCAGAGATAAAAGCGGGAAGGAAGGTCCAGAGCCATTCCGGTTCCGGATAGAAAGTTCCCGAAGAGAGAAGCCATACCATTGCAATAACAAATCCGATTCCCATTCCCCAGACTGCCCCGGTTGTGTTTGCACTCTTCCAGTAGACACCCAGGATAAGAGGAAACCACAGCATATGGAACAGCAGCTGGAATCCAATAATAAGCAAGTCATACATCGTCGGGTAACTGATACCTATGAGGAAGGCGAGAAGAGTAAAGCCGACAATACTGTATCGGGTTACTTTAATCAGACCCTTATCACTGAGTTCTTTACCTTTAGTTTTTTCGTAGATAGGTTTAACAATATCATTACCCATTACAGCAGCTGTTGCAAAAATTGCAGAGTCCGCAGTGGACATAACTGCTGCTAACAGAGAGGCAATAAAAATACCAGCAACTGTTGGATGAAGAACCAGACGGGCCAGCAGTAGAATAATCTGCTCACTGTCTTCATCTACTACATCAGCGCTTAAGACTCCCTGACTTACCAGAGTGATTCCAATAAATCCCAGGAATACGGGGATACAGCCCAGTAACCAGTAACCAACACCACTGGTAATGGAAGCTGTTGAGGCGATTTTCCCTGTTTTTGCAATAATAGCCCGCTGGTAAAGATCGGGTCCTGCCATGGTTCCTAATCCAACACCCAGAAGGGCACCCCACCACCAAAGATGATCACCTAATGAAGCACTTTTTGACATGAAAAAATGAAAGAACTCGGGAGGAGTTGCCGCCTTTACTTCAGCCCATCCACCTGCAGATTTTAAGGCCAGTGGGAAAATAATTATCAGTCCAAGAAGGACGATAATAATCTGAAAGAAATCTGTCCATGCAACTGCCAGAATACCACCAAGAATAGTATAAGCCACGATAATAATTGCTCCGATTATGATACTGAATTCATAGTTCCATCCCAGAACAAACTCAAAGATTTTCCCTATGGCTACCAGCTGAACAGCAGCAAAAAGGGCATAGGTAGGAATCATAACAATCGCTGAAACCCGGGAAGCTGATTCGCCATACCGGCAGCTGAAAAACTGGGCCAGAGTATTAACCTTGGCATCATGAACGATCTTCATCATGAATAAACCCGAAAGAATCAGGGTAAGTCCGGCACCAAAGGGATCGTAGATAACGGCATGAAATCCACCGTGGTAGGCCGCACCCGATCCACCAAGAACCGTACCGCCGCCCCACCATGTGGCAAAAAGGGTGGCTGTTACCAGCCAGAGTGGTAGGTTCCTTCCACCAGCCAGGTATTCATCACTGGTCTTGACCCGCTTTGCCAGTATGATTCCAATAACTACCATACCAATCAGATAAACAATGATAGAGAAAACTTCTACTGCATTTTCCATAAACATCTCCTGAATATTATTATCAGGGGCAACCCCTCTGTAAAAAGAGGGTTTTCCGCCCCTGAATTATTACATACCTTTTTTTATAATCGATAATACCTTGTCTGTTATTTCAAGGGTCTTATCAATATCTTCGTCTGTGTGTGCCGCCGAGATTGAATACTCCTCAAACCAGCCGCTGCCCATAGGAATAACTCCATTCACCAGCATTCCATACCAGTATTCACTCCAGAGCTTTTTATTACTTTTATTTGCCTGACGATAAGTATGAGGAATCTCCGGAACAAACTGGATTCCTCCTAATGGACCTTCACTTGTTACAACAGCAGGAAAATCAAGACGGGTAAGAATACCCTTCAATCCTTCCGCATATTTAGCACCGAGACGATCCATTTCAACATATTTATCTTTTGTCAGTACTTTAGTCAGACAGGCAAGTCCTGCTTCCATTACCAGAGGATTAGCGTTATAAGTCCCGTAATGTACCGCAGGCCCGAGAGGTGTAATCATCTCCATCAGGTCTCTTCTTCCACCAAATGCTCCAAGGGGTGTTCCCCCACCGATAGCTTTGGCAAGAGTAACCAGGTCGGGTTCGATGTTGTATTTCTCTACACCGCCGCCTTCTGCAATACGAGCGCCAATCTTAACCTCATCCATTATAAGAAGAACATTATACTTTCTGGTAAGTTCTCTAACCTTTTCAAGGTATCCCGGATCCGGAGGTATAACACCGCCGTTGGTCATACAGGGTTCAAGAATAAAACATGCTATTTCACCTTCATGTTTTTTCAGCTGATATTCAAGGCTTACAATATCATTGAACTGTACTATATGTGTATGTTTAGCAGATTCATTTGGTATTCCTGCACTCTCAACTATAGTAGAAGGCATCCATGAAGGCCCTGCGGCAGTATCAGTCGGAACACCGCAACTGGCAAGGAGCATATCACTGGCACCATGATAAGCGCCTTCCACTTTCAGAATGCCCATCTTTTTTGTTGCAGCTCTTGCCAGACGTACTGCATACATTGTCGCCTCAACTCCGGACTGGGTAAATCGCATCATTTCCATTACCGGGTATCGTCTCTGAATTTCCTCTGCAAGAAAAGTAGCTGATTCACCAGGAAGGCCATAGAGGCATCCTTTATGAGCCTGTTTTGAAATTGCATCGGCAATAACCTCATTACCGTGCCCGGAGACCATTGCTGCATAACACATGCAGTAGTCAATGTATTCATTTCCATCCAGATCCCAGATCTTAGAACCTGCACTATCTTTTACATAGATAGGATAGGGACCCCAGAACTGAATAGCGCTGCCAACACCTCCTGGAATTATGGCCTGTGCCCGCTTTGCAGCCTTACCGCAATTTGGGGTCTTTGCAATGTAATCTTCATAAAAACTCATTTCCTCTTCTCCCTGACTGTTATTGTTTGTCTAACCAAACAATAAAGTCTTTAAAAAAAATAATATGTATAGTTAGCTATACATCTTTTCCCAATACCATTTGTTCTATTATGCGGGTAAATTTCTGTGTGATTTCTTTATACTTATCATTATCACCCAGAATAACATGCATAAAATTAACACCTTCAATAAATATATTTACCAATAGAACAGTCTCTTCAATATCCAGACTGCTCGCCTCATTTTCTTCCTTTATGGAATTTATCAGTTTACCAAGCTGACTTTTTTCATGATCATAGTTATTTCTGAATTTCTCCTGTATGGATTCATTGTAAAGGCTGCGGTAGAAACAGGAGTAAAATACTTTATCCAGTACATTCTGCTCTAAATATAGTGTAACCATTTTCTCAATGTACAGTTTAAGCTTTGTTTCAGAGCTATCACCTTTTTCTATATAAGGGACAACTGCCTCACTCTCTTTTTTAAAAGTAAAGTCCACAAGCCCTGCAATCAACTCCTCTTTCTTATTAAAATAGTGGGACACCAGGCTGGGAGCAATCTTTAACTCTTTCCCTATATTTTTTAAGGTTGCGCTTTCCAGCCCCTCCCTGTTAATTACATCGTAACATCCCTGGAGAATCTCTCGTTTACGTTCTTCAGACTTACTTGTTCTTCCCATATCCCTATCTTACCTTGTTTAGTTACTCAAACAATTTTATTATGGATCATTCCAGGAGTCAAGTTTTTTTTGACTGACAGAAGCAGGTACCCAAATCCCTTAAATTATTAGGATTTGGACGGTTTTAGCCTGTAAATATGAACTAATTCACAAAAATATGATAATATATTATTGAATATTGAGAATTAGAAACGAAACACTGATATAATGATGATAAATAATATTCCCATATATTGAGAAAAACGGGAAAACCTGAAATTTAACTAATTCGATGGGCAAAGATGATTCTCCAGAGAAGATTTTTGCCCCCTATCCTTTTTGAAACCGAATTATCCAATTGCAAGGGCTATTTAATATTGGAGGGTTTTAATATTGTGATTTCAAATTTCTAATATCTCTATAGTACTGAGTTCCGATACTATATATGATGTATACATGTTGCTGATATTCAAAGACACTAATATGTACAGACAATTTTAAACAAACAACTTGACCATTTATTCTGGTCAGGGTATATTTTTATTATGAGTACTGTGCAGATACATGAAGCTAAAGCTAAATTATCAAGTCTCATTGAAGCTGCTCTTTCAGGGGAAGAGGTTATTATTGCCAGACACCATCATCCGCTTGTAAAAATAGTCCCCTTAGCAAGTGAATACAAAGCCCGTAAGATTGGTTCAGCCAGGGGAATGGTTCGGATGTCTGATGATTTCGATTCCATTCCCGATGGGTTTGAAGAGTATATTTAATGGATATACTTCTTGATACAAATATCTTTCTATGGATTATCAATGATGATTCACGGTTGTCTTCCTCAGGCAGAAAGATTTACCTTAATGAAAACAACAGGTTTTTACTCAGCATGGCCAGTGTCTGGGAGATGTTCATTAAAATCGGAACAGGGAAACTTGATCTGCCGAAACCTGAAGAACGGTTTATTATTGATCAGCTGCAGGAAAACGCAATAACACTGCTACCAGTCCACTATATTCATACTGCAAATTTACTTCATCTGCCGGACCTGCATAAAGATCCTTTTGACCGTCTTATAATTTCTCAATCTCTCGTTGAAAAACTGCCTGTATTGTCTTCAGATAAAATATTCAGCAAATACGGTGTAAAAAATCTTTACTCCTGACAATCGGGGCTGTCCTGTTAGAATAGACCCACCTGCAAAGGTTATTTTATATTAGAAGGCTTCCACTGTCCCGCCCTTGTAGGGAGGAATTCAGCATGACCGGTATCTCCCACCAGTTCGGAATTTTCAATAATGGTCCGACCTCTGGTCATAACATGCTTTACCCGGCCTTTGATCTCCTTTCCCTGAAAAAGAGTATAATTCGCATTGGTATGCTGGTTATCACTGGTAATAGTCCAAACCTCTTCCGGATCAAAGATCACAATATCCGCATCAAGCCCGACATCCAGACGCCCTTTCCGGTTGTCAATTCCGGCGATCCTGGCATTATTTTCCGAAAACAAGCGGGCCACATCTTCCGGGATCATCCGCCCGGAGTTTACACCTTCATCCCAGACCACCGGAAGCATAGTTTCGATCTGGGGAGATCCGTAAGGGGCATCGAAGAAGTTGTCCGTTGTTTTTTTGTCCTTGGGGGCATGATCACTTCCAAGGGCATCCAGGGTCCCATCCATTAGAGCAGCCCAAAGAGCATCCTGGTCCTTCTGATGGCGAATACAGGGTCCTACTTTTCCAAGAGGTCCTTGTTTTTTCAGCTCATCCCAGGTAAGTGCCAGATAATGGGGACAGGTTTCGGCATAGATGTGGATTCCCTTTTCCTTCAAAGACCGGATCATATCAATTCCTTCGGCGGAAGAAACATGAGGGATGTAAACCGGACAGTTCATGTACTGCCCCACATGGGCAGCCCGAAAGATGGCTTCCATTTCGGTTACGGCAGGACGGCTTTCCACGAAATTCTCTGAGAAATCCACTCCCTGTTCCAGCATCTTATCCTGGATATAGTCGATCATATGTCCGTTTTCCGCATGAAGGGCTGCCATTCCCCCCTGTTCCCCTATCATATCCATGGCTTTAATCAGGGCATAATCATCGGTCATCCAGCCCAGTTTTGCATAGGCCATGAACATCTTGAAGGAAGTAACCCCAAGAGCAAATGCAGCCGGAATTTCTTCAAGCTGTTTCAAGGTTTCAAAAAGACCTCCGTGAAGAGCAAAATCTGTGTAAGAAGTTTCCAATCCTTCTGTTTTCCATTTTTTTATAATATCAACCAGGCTTTGTCCCGGTTTTGCATAGGCATAATGGATGAGGGTTGTGACACCACCGAAAACCGCCGTTTTGGAAGTGTTCTGAATATCGTCCATGTATACCGGATGAACATGGGGATCAATCACTCCGGGGAGTACATAGTTTCCCCAGGCATCTATCGTCGAACCGCCGCCGGCATCCAGGTTCTCCCCAATTTCTGCAATCCTGCCGTTCCGGATTCCCAAATCTGCATTGATAATTTTTTCCGGATATACAATTTTTCCATTTTTAACCACAGAATCAAACATTTTATCCATTATATCCCCCGTTGTTCACTATGATAATTAACCATACTAACACAGTTTAACACTTTTTATTGTCAAATATAGATATTTAATAATCAATAATTGAGAATTTAGATGTCTTTTTCTTGAAAACCGGAATATAACTTCCTCTTTATTCTTGTCCAATAGTGATTACCCATGCTATGTTTGAAGGATACATACACATTTTTCAACGATGCCAGGAGATTCTAAAATGAATGAGAAAGAATTTATAGAAAAATATATTGGAACTGCTATAACAAACAGCACTATCGATAAGGATCATTACTCTAAATACAATGTAAAACGCGGCTTGCGAAACAGTGACGGAAGTGGTGTATTGGTAGGTCTAACACAAATAGGAGATGTTCATGGGTATATTATTGATGAGAGTGAAACAGTTCCTGTAGAAGGAAGTCTCCGGTACAGAGGAATTGAAATAAAAGATATAGTTGAAGGTTTCCAGAAAGAAGGGCGCTATGGATTTGAGGAGGTTTCTTTTCTCCTCCTCTTCGGAAAATTGCCCAATGCTCAGGAGTACAGTGAATTCACTCAGATACTGGGAGAAAAGCGGCTGCTTCCAAAAAACTTTAAAGAGGATGTGATCCTGAACACACCGGGAAACAACATTATGAACAAGCTGGCCAGAAGTGTTCTGGCGATCTATTCTCTTGATGATAATCCCGAGGATAATTCCATCGAAAATGTACTCAGACAGAGCATAAATTTAATTGCTCTGTTTTCCACCCTGGTGGTCTACTCCTATCAGGCAAAGAGACATTATTTTGATGGAGGGAGTTTATTTCTGCACCCCCCCAAACCGGAATTAAGCACAGCAGAGAATATCCTCTATCTGCTCCGGAAGGACAGTAAGTATACCAAACTGGAGGCGGAACTACTTGACATGAGTCTGGTTCTCCATGCAGAGCATGGAGGAGGAAACAACTCATCCTTTTCCATACATGTGGTTTCCTCATCCAGTACTGATACATACTCTGCTATCGCTGCCGCTATCGGATCTCTGAAAGGGGCCCGCCATGGAGGTGCAAACATAAAGGTCATGAAGATGATGGCTGATATTCAGGCTAATGTGAAGGAATGGTCTGATACGGAAGAAGTTTCCAAATATCTTGTAAAGATTCTTAATAAAAAGGCATTTGATAAATCGGGACTGATCTATGGAATAGGCCATGCAGTTTACACCCTGTCGGACCCAAGGGCGGTTATTTTCAAAAAGCAGGCAGCCCAGCTGGCAAAGGAAAAGGGGCTTGAAAAGGAGTTCAACCTTTATCTTCTGGTCGCTGAAATCGCACCGGCCTTGTTTCAGAAGGAAAAAAACTCTACAAAAGCAGTATCAGCAAATGTGGATTTCTATTCCGGTTTTGTTTACAGCATGCTGGACATTCCACCTGAACTCTTCACCCCTATCTTCGCTGTCGCGCGGATATCCGGATGGTGTGCCCACAGAATCGAAGAGATACTGGCCGGTGGAAGAATAATAAGGCCTGCCTATAAGGCTGTTTCAAAAAAAGAACAATACCTTCCTATGGATAAAAGGAAAATTGAGGTAAGTAAATGAAATTGATGAAAAAACTGTATCTTCTCTGGTTTATGAGGATAGCTAATCTGGTGACCGGTATAATCTGTGTTCTGCTGTCCGGTTATTATCTGGTGGCAGGTTTAAGAGGAGGAAGCAGCCGTGTTTTTGTTATTGTGCTGATCTTTCTGACTATAGCGGCATTCTGTTTCTATGCTTTTTTACGTTTGAAAAAAGCGGTAGAGGAAGAGCTGAATAAACAGAACTGATCAGGCATACCAGAAATTATAGGTATCGGGAAAACTGTCCCAGGGGGTCCCAAAAGCAGACCGATAAATGTGCCGATACCTCTCAGTTCCATCATAGCTATACCCCTATATAGAGGATAGTTACGCCTTCAATAATTCATTGAACTCATATCCCGATATTTGTACACATATTAACAAAACAGTATATAATACTTTTCTTTATCGTATTATGAAAATAGCTACAAAAAGGAGTGGACATGATGCAGGAAAAAAGTAAAGATGTCCTTCTGTATTTCCAGAACCTGATTTTTTTAAAATTATTCTCGAGACTATTGATATCTATCTATCCTACAGACTGGTATTAAAGAATTCTCTGGATTATAACTTTTCTGAACTACATATACCTGATATCAAAAATTCAAGTATTATACAAAATTACTGATTGGAGAGATTATTATGAAAATAGATATGGATCGACTATTAAGAAACCTTAATAAAATAAATCACATTGGCAATAGCAAAGAAAAAGGTATTACACGCCTTGCCCTGACTGATGAAGACATGGAAGGCAGATCTGCTCTAAAAGAATTGTTCTCCAGTTTGAATATGAGTATCCGGGAAGATAATGCAGGTAACATCTGGGCATTAAAAGAAGGAAAAGACAACACCCTTCCAAAAGTCATGTTAGGATCACATATTGATACCGTTCCTGAGGGTGGACGATATGACGGAACACTGGGCGTTATAGCAGCAGTTGAATGTATAATGATGATGAAGGATCAGGGGATTGAGAACCTTCATCCTATCGAAATAGTTTCCTTTTCTACAGAAGAATCCAGCAGATTCAATATTTCTACTATGGGAAGCAAGATGGCTGCAGGATTATTAAATAGTTCTGAGCTGAAAGAATTTTCAGATAAGGATGGTAATTTTCTCCATAACATTCTTGCAGAACGAGGTTTTAACAGGTTTCCAGCAAAAAAAATAGATCCGAAAGAGATAAAAGCTTTTTTAGAACTGCACATTGAGCAGGGACCGGGCCTTGAGAAAAAAGGAACAGAAATAGGTCTTGTAGAGGGGATTGCCGCACCTACCAGATTGACTATTACACTTTGTGGAGACCAGGCTCATTCCGGAGGCTGTCAAATGGAATACCGAAGAGATGCTTTGACAGCTGCGGCTGAAATTATACTGAAAGTTGAAGAGGCCGGTCGGCAGGAATCTCCTTACTGGACAGTAGCAACTGTTGGGAAACTGGAAGTACTCCCTGGAGTCATGAACGTTATACCCGGAAATGCTGTTATATATATTGATATCAGAGGTGTAGATCAGGATAGTATCTCCCGTGTTTTAAATTTTATAACGGATGGAACAGAAAAAATCTGTCAGAAACGTAAAATAACGAACACAATGAAGATAATATCTCAGGAGACTCCAGTGGTTTTGGATCAGAAACTACTTAATCTTGTTGAAGAAAATTGTAAAAAACTGAATTTATCCTGTAGGAAAATGTCCAGTGGAGCCGGTCACGATTCGATGAATATGTCAAAAATTGTACCTTCTGCTCTAATTTTTGTACCATGTATTGGTGGAATCAGCCACAGTAAAAATGAAAATATGAATATCACAGACATTGAAAACGGAGTTAAGGTTTTATACGAAACAATGATATCCCTTTCATGTTGATCTTTCTGACTATAGTGGCATTCTGTTTCTATGCTTTTATTCGTTTAAAAAAAGCCGTAATAGAAGAAAAGAAGAGACAGGGTTAATCAGGCATACCAGAAATTATAGGTACGGCGAAAACTGTTAGGAGTCAGTTTCCTCTTCCGGAAATTGATTCCTGCAGCTTCCATGGTCAACTCAAAGTTTTTCTGTATAGTTTCCATAGAGAGAGGGCCTCTGTCAGACCCAGTGAAGATATAATCTTTATTATCAACATCACTGGAATTTTCCTGAAGCCCTGTAAACCGTCCGGTTAAAGCAAGATCAAAGCTTAGCTCTACTTCCTCGTTATCCTCCTCATCAGTCTCAACTGTCCGGACTACTCCCTGATCAAGGTTCAGATTCTCCCACTTCAGTTCACGAACAGTCTCAACTGATAAGCCGGTACAGTATGACAAAGAAAAAAACAGTTTGGCTTCTGCAGACGGAAAGGGAGATATATGCTCCCCGTCTAATATTTCCTTCGCTTCTTCCCTGGTAAACATCCCATCCCTCTCCTGCAATACTGGCTAAAATAAGTAAAAAAGTCGACTCCCTACAGAATTTCCCGGGCTGCTTTATCCAGAAGAGTATACAATTCTTCCAACTGTTCCAGCTCAACACTGGAAAATGCTATCCGAAGATACTTTTCTTTAATGGAAATAGTTCCTACTCCATATTTATCAAGGAGGTGAAGACGCAAAGTCTCTGCATTTCCTTCATAGACAAATGTCATAAAATAACCGGAGTTAAAAGGAAGAGCTTTCAAAGGGCTATCCTGTGCAAAACCGTCAACCAATTCTTTTACCTTCAGATACCTCAACTTCAGAACCTGAAACGCTTCATCTTTCTCATTCTTATAATATTCGGCAGATAGGGATTTCTGAAGAATACTCTGGGACAACTTGCTCGAGTTAGAGATTGATGCCCGGATTGATCCCGCTGTTTTCTTATTCAATGCCTCTAAATGAGCTTGAGTAAGTCCCCGGGAAGCAAAGGTAAGAAAGCCCACTCTGAACCCCCAGACAAAATTTTCCTTTGTTGCGCCATCAATTTTTACTGCCAGAAGGTTTTCATGAACATCTGCAAGATTAGAAAAAAGTGATTCCTTCCGGGTTTCTTTTTCATAAAATAACCCAAAGTATGCATCATCGCATACGGCAAGGATCTTCTTTCCTTCTCTGGCAAAATCTCCCAGCATTGTAATCAATTCATCAGCTTCTTTTTTTGAAGGAGAATATCCAGTGGGATTATTTGGAAAGTTTAAAACAAGAACTACTTTCACCCCGGGCAAATCATTGATAGTCGTTTTCAGCGCCTGAATATTAATTTCGCCCAGAGCATTAAAGAATGGGAAGGATATAATCTTTGCCTCAACCCCGCCCTCAAATATAAGATTATAGTTTCCCCAATACATATCCGGAACAACTACATTATCACCCTTATCAAGAAACATATCCGCCAGAACTGAAATTCCATGTGTAAGGCCTGTAGTAACCAGTGGAAGAGATGTCAACTTCCCCTTTAATGCAGGGTTTTTTATATCCATCTCTTTTCGCCACAGATCTCTCAAGGCAGGCACTCCCGGTGTTGGAGCATATGGAAATATTTCCACTTCACTAAGTCCCGGCAACTGCTTCCTTACACAGGGTAGACTCATAGGCACTCCACCCGCAGTCGCCATCCCGATAGTGGCATTAAACCGTGTTGCTTTCTTCTTTGCCTCTCCGGATTGGGAAACAATCCCTTTAGGAAAATAAAACCTTTTCCCATAATCAGAAAGGAGATCCTGAATAACTGTTCCCTCCAGAATAGTGTTTAATTCTTTTGCTATTGGATTCATCTTTAACCTCTACGCTTTTATTCTCGTCCCTGTATTTCCCGCCAGGGCAGACAGGGCATTGTCCAAAGATGTAATGACAGCATCCCGGCCGGACCATTTAACGAACCGCATGCAGGCCTCTACTTTGGGGCCCATTGATCCGCTTAAAAACTGACCTTCATCCATATATTTCTGTGCTTCATCCAGGTTAATGGTTTTTAGAGATTTCTGGTCAGGTCTGTTGAAGTATATATAAACATGTTCTACATCAGTCAGTATCATGAAGGTGTCGGCTTCCAGAGTTTTTGAAAGGATGAATCCGGATCTGTCCTTATCAATGACTGCATCGATTCCTGTCCAGCTTCCATCAGCTGCTTTTTCCACAGGAATACCGCCGCCGCCGGAAGCAATTACAATAACATCCTTTTCAATTAAGCTTTTAATGGCTCTTTCCTCGACAATACTCAAAGGCTCCGGTGACGGAACAACTCTTCTCCAGCTTTTCTCCACACCAGGCTTTACTTCTTTGACAATCCATCCTTTCTCCAGACTGTGCGCTTTGGCCTCGGCTTCGGTAAAGAAAGGTCCTACAGGCTTGGATGGATCCTTAAAATCCGGATCATTTCCGGAGACCTCTACCTGGGTAATTACAGAACAAACCGGTATATCCATTCCATCATTCTGCAGATGAAAGGCCAGCCGGTTCTGGAACATCCAGCCAATCTGACCCTGGGTCATTGCTCCTACAGCAGTAAGAGTTTGTGCGGGGACCAGAGAAGAGGCTTCCTCCTGCTGTATTAATAAGGACCCTGCCTGGGGACCGTTCCCATGGGTTACCACCACTTCCCATCCAGCTTTAACGATCCTGGCGATCTGTTTGGCGGCTATATCTACATTCAGGAACTGTTCTTCTGTTGTTCCTTTCTCATCTGCCTGTTTGATGGCATTGCCGCCCAGGGCGATTACTACTAATTTCTTTGACATTTCATACTCCTGATCTTTTCTATGTTCTTTCCTAATTTATCTCATAAATATTACCATGTAAAGAGAATCTTTTCTCATTATATGATAAACAAAGATTATGCCTCTACCTCAACTCCTTCACCTCACAATCACCTGCTCACTATATAATTATTGGAGCTACCCATATTTTTATTTATTTTCCCAGATAATGATAATCTGTTGTTAGTAAATGAAAAATTACTTGACATCTGAAATTTTGACTGGTACTATTTTGTTTGAGTGTACAACCAATCTATATTCAAGGGGAATACAATGTATGCAGTAAACGGTAAGTTATTAAATGTCAATCTATCAGACGGGACACTTGTTACCGAGAAGATTTCTTTCGAACAGTATAAGAAATATATGGGTGGTTACGGCCTGGGAGCTGCCCTTCTTATGGAAAGGATGGATCCCGCGGCTGATGCTCTGGGTCCGGACAATATTCTTGGCTTTGCCGCCGGATACCTTACAGGAACCGGCGCATATATAGCCTCCCGGTTCATGGTTTTCGGAAAATCCCCCCTCACCGGAGGATGGGGAGATTCCAATTGCGGTGCTCATCTTGGGAAAAAAATGAAACAGTCCGGATTCGATACGATCCTCATCTCCGGACGGTCGGAAAAGCCTGTTTATCTCTATATTAATGAAGGAAAGGCGGAATTGATTCCCTGTGAGGGGCTATGGGGAACCGATACATTTCATGCAGAGGATTTCCTTAAAGAAAAATACGGTAAAGGGTGTCAGGTGGCTTGCATTGGTCCTGCAGGTGAGAGAATGACTGCCATGGCGGGAATCTCTACCGACAAGGGCCGATACGCCGCCCGTTCAGGGTTGGGAGCTGTAATGGGTTCCAAAAACCTTAAAGCTCTGGTTGTAGATGGGAATCTTCCAATCGAGATCAGGAATCCCGATAAACTGAGAGAACTTCGGAAAAAACACGCACCGGATTTTAAAGAAGAGTTTCCCACCGTTTTGAGAAAATACGGAACTGCCATGTTCTATAACCTTGCAATGAGCGAGGGGGATGCTCCCTTTAAAAACTGGTCTTCTTCCATTGAGGAATATCCTGGAAAGGATAACACTGTAGATGAAGCGGAGACTATTTTGGAATTACAGTTAAAACGTTATGCCTGTCAGGGATGCCCAATTGCCTGCGGCGGCCATGTGGAAGTGAAGTCAGGCCCATTTAAAACCGACGGACCCCAGCATAAGGCGGAATTCGAGACCATGGGACTTTTTGGCTCCAACCTGCTGAATGATAATATGGAATCTCTACAGAAACTGAACGAGGTCTGCAATCGTTGGGGTATTGATACCATTACAACCGGTGGTCTCTGTGGATACGCTATTGAATCATTCGAAAACGGATACATTACAAAGGAACAGACCGGCGGCCTCGAATTGGTATGGTCTGATCCGGAAGTCATTCTGAAACTTGTTGAGAAAATCGGAAAAAATGAAGGGATAGGAGCTGTTCTGGCCCGGGGTTTTGAAGCATCTGTAAAGGAGTTCGGTGAAGAAACCCGGAAATACGTTATGGCAGTACGGAACGAAGGAATGCCAGCTCATGATCCCCGGTGGTCTGCCGATCTGGCTCTTACATACTACACCGATGCTACACCTGCCCGGCATACCCAGGGGTGCACAACCTTTGCAGCAGCCGGATATACAATGCCGGAGGGAGACGATGCCCAGGCTGTTGGACACCGGGATAATGTGAATCTCTACCACGCATTCAGCTCCCTTGGGCTCTGCATTTTCGGATTTAGTGTATTTGATTATCATAATTTACCAAATTTCTTTGAGGCCATAGATGGCACCAAATGGACGGTGGAAGATGCAATGACCGGCCTCTATTACGTACCCTGGCCTGCCTTAACGGTCATGGCGGAGGACGGAAGCAGCCAGGATTACATTGTGAGGGTTTTCCAGGACCTGGATGTCATTGTAGCGAACCAGGGAGCGAACAAGGTGTGGCTGAATGAC
>CBDVAD010000007.1:0-22604 GCA_965371875.1 uncultured bacterium | reverse complement strand
TACGTAATCGATTAAATGAATGCTAACATGGAAATAAAGCAAAGTCAAGAAAAATTTCAGAAATCACAAATTTCAGAAATCCCACTAAACTAACTTACTCTGAAAAATAGGTAACAATCGTATAAAAAAGGACCCTTGTAGAATTGAAATTAAAACCACTTATTTTGTATGCTTTCTAATTCACATTAAAATTCAGGAAAATTCAAAGTAAAAGTACAAAATATTTACATTTTCTATATAACCTTATAACAATCATCATTACATTAATAACTGTAAATTAACAGGAACCTCTTACAATAAGGCTGGTTTGGATTCGTATTTCATTAAAAGGGCTTTTATCACCTTCTATCCTATTGATAAGAAGCTGTGCTGAACGTCTGCCTATTTCAACCCCTGGTTGACTAACAACTGAAACAGATGGAGTGGTCAAGGATGTCCACAATGAATCATCGAATACTATTACAGCCATTTCACCAGGGACTTGTATACCGCTTTCCTTGAGATAATAATATCCACCCATAGCTGAGAGGTTATTAGCCATGATTACAGCCGTAGCATCAGTATGATTAATAATATCCTCCATAAAATTGTACCCCTGTCCAATCATGATATCTTTATTAATTTTTGGATTTTCATCCCCTACCCTCACCAAAGACATATCAAGAGGAATATTCAAATCATCAAGAGCTGCCCTATATCCAGTGAACCTTTCCGTCATAGTTACATCCATGATATGTGTTGAAAGAAATGCTATCCGACTATGCCCTTTTTGTATTAACAAGGAAGTCGCCTCATAGACACCCTGGGTATTTTCTGCCAGGACAACATCTCTTTTTATCGCACTAGGTTTCCTATCCAAAAAAACAATAGGGAAATCCTCTCCGAACATACGATTCAAATATCCGCAGTCCTCGGTAACCGGAGCCATAATAACTCCTGCAACTGAATGATTAAAAAACATCTGAGCTTGAGATTTTTCTACTATTTTCTGTTCATCCGCGTTAACAATTAAAAGATTATATCCATTCTCTTTTAGAATAGATTCAACTCCGCTGGCAATAGTCGTAAAAAAATAATCGGCCATGTTACTAATTAGAAATCCAATTAATTTCGTAGTTCCCCTCCGGAGATGACGGGCTAAAAAATTAATATTATAATTAAGATCATGAACTGCTTTCATGACCTTAATGCGCGTCTCATCATTTACATTACGAGAATTGTTCAGGACATGAGAAACTGTAGCCGATGAAACACCTGCTTTAAGTGCTACATCTTTCATTGTTATGCCCACATCCTCTCCTTAAAAATTAATTATTCTCTAATCCCTGCCTAAAGATGTTTAAACTATAGTAACACACAAGTTTTATTTTTTTCTATTCCTTTTTAAACAATTTTAATATTGCTGTGCAGGAGACCCTGATTAAGACCTGTAAAGAAATTAGAGCTCACATTCAAATTCCTGTTATAAGAAAGATTTTAAACCAGGTTTTCTCAGAAAGAAATATAGTAGATCATTAAAATTAGAAATTTTTGTTTTTCACATACCCTACATAATTCAGAAAGCTATTCAGGTTTTTTTACAATTTCAGAATGATTATTAAGATAAAACTTTTTAACTGCTGCTGTAAAAGCAGCAGCAGTCAGTTCCTTTATTCCATCATATTCTTATACTTAATCTGATCAGAATACATTTCCTGGAAAACAGCATATTTCTTATCCAGGAAGTCCTTTCTTGATGGATTAGGTTTAATGCTTTTCCCCGGCTTAGTCATAGCAGACATGGCTTCTCTAACCGATCTATATTCACCGGCCCCGACCGCAGCCAAAATAGCTGAACCAAGCAATACTGCTTCCGGCTCATCAGTAAGTGATACCTGACAACCGGTTATATCAGCATGCTCCCTTAGCCATATAGGATTTTTAATTCCTCCTCCACTCATTCTGATTACACTGATATTGTAACCGTTCTCATTCATGACATCAATTATATGGCGGGTTCCCAGTGCTACTGACTGGATTGCTGCAAAATACTGGAAAACCAGCTCTTCCTTGTTGATATTGAGGGACAGACCACTGATCATCCCTCTCAATTCAGGATTAGCCCGGGGTGAGCGGTTCCCATGGTGATACCCCAGTATGTGAAAATGCGTGTTTAATTCACCGGATTGTTCCATCTCAATAATAGCTTCGTTCAGTATCTGAAAAACTGATATTTCCCTTTTATCCGCCTCAACCTTTAACTCAGGATAATAACCACTGTCTTTTATTATATGATCAAGCAAGGCACCAGCAGCACTTAGTCCACCTTCACCTAACCACAGCTCGGGTCCTAATGCTCTGTAATAAGGCCCCCATACTCCAGGAACAAAGATAGGTTCCTTATTCATTGCCATAAGACAACTGGAAGTACCTCCTATAACAGCAATAGTGGTTTCTGCATCTTCTCCAAGGGAACCTATTGCTCCAGCATGCGCATCAATTACGCCCACGGCAACAGAGGTGCCGCTTTCCAAACCCAGATCATCAGCAGCTTCTGGCGTTAGACCACCTATATACTCACCTACATCCCGGATTTTACCTTCAATTTTTCCACTCGTGAGAAGTTCTTCCAATCCGATTTCTTTAAAAAGAGGTTCGCTCCAGGATTTCTTATGGGCCAGATATGTCCATTTACATACCAGGGTACAAACACTCCTGTCTGTTTTATCTGTGGCCTTGAATGAAAGATAATCAGTTAAATCAAGAAATTTAGCCACCTTTCCATACTGTTCCGGCATATTCTCTTTTAACCACAGTATTTTCGGGATTTCCATTTCAGGACTGACTTTTCCGCCTACATATTTAAGTGCCTCATCATTAGTCCGGTTAATCCTGGCAGCCTGATCAATAGCTCTGTGATCCATCCACAGTATAATATTATGACTGCTTTCCCCTGTGGGAGAAATGCTCAGAGGTTCATTATGACCATCCAGCACAACCAGAGAACATGTTGCATCAAAGGCTATCCCTTTGATTGATTGATAATTAATCCGGCTGTCTTTAATCACAGAGTTGACTGCATTACAGGTTTGTGTCCAGATATTATCTGAAGATTGTTCCACATAATCAGTTTTAGGCTTATATATATCGATAGGAAAGGATGCCTGAATAAGCATCTTACCTTTTGAAGAAAAAAGTCCGGCCCGAACACTTCCTGATCCTACATCGACTCCAATATAATAATTTTCGTTTTCCAAAATGTCCTCCAATTTGTAATCGTTTACATTATGGGACAGATTAAGGGGAAAAACAAGGGGATTATTTGTTTCCATGCATGTAAAAAAGTGTAATAATCGTTATCCAACAGTATAGCAGAAAGATTTGAAAGCTCCTCCTCTGTAGGTATGGGAGTAAGATGAGCATTCTCTTTTAAAATCAGATTATCAGGTTCCCGTGAAAACAACTCGATCATAAAGGGGTATTCCGGCTGCTGAGGCTGCATAAAACGGTAATAATTATTTTTACTTTTGTAAGTTCTAATGCCTTTATACCTATAAGTTCAGCTTCTGTCTGGAAAAAATGGCCGTCTATCAAAGTTGAAGTTCCTTTTCCTCCTACTAATATGTGATTATAGTATTTAATGCTATTATAGGAAGGTTTAAACACTACTGTATATGGACAACTGTTATACCGGATATTTAAGGTATGCTATCATTAGTACAAGTGGATATATTCTTTTCAAGTGGTTTAAAAAATTACGGATACCCACTAGTTAAATGCAAATTCTTAAGTCTTTTTTAGCCATGGAATAGGAGTAAAAATTGAGACAACCGTTTTCGGTACAAGTTTTCTTATACCGTGAGAATAATAAGAAAATAGAATATCTATTATTTAAACGAGTGCCGCGTCCTGAACTTGATCTACCAGCATTTTGGCAAGGAATTAGTGGAGGTTTAGAAGAAGGGGAGAAATTTGATGAAGCTGTAATAAGAGAAGTTTTTGAAGAATCGGGAATTAACATAACAAACTATAAAAAAACCGGATTTGTTACTACTTATCCAATAAAAGATACATAAAATTCAGGCAACTTCGGCTATTTGCAGGATGATACAATGCACTTGAAGCGCTGGAAATGATCAAAGCGGAAGTAGACTTAAATGGATAACACCGCGTTAGGACTTGCAGGGGGCCAACGGCGGTCCCGAAGGGACGGAACCCCGGAATGTCCTGACCGTAATGAATGGGCACGACGGGTCGCGCCATTCATAGAGGAACGTCCAAAAGAATCTAATTTAAAGCATTTGCTAAAAGATACCCTTCCGCTTCCGGAGACCACAGATTATTGGTTTTCTCAATTATTTCTGCCAGGCCGGCAAAGAGAGGACTGCTCTTACCCTTTTCACGAAAATCATCAAGGGCAGTTAAGGGTAGGTCTATCTGAGTGTAGATCAGCTTCTTACCGCCAGGAATATTGGGAAGGTTCTTAGTAGTTTCAACAACAGAATCAATGCCTCCGATATGGGTAATCAGAGCAACAGGATTGATAACTCCATCGGCCATCATGGTTAAAACCTCTTTCATATCATCTGTATTACCACCGCTTGTTCCTACAAGATGATGGGCAGCATAATGTACGTCGTAAAAATTCAGATTTGCATTGAAATCAGTATTTGAAGGACCTGCAAAGAAGTTCAGACAACCGTCTTTACCAAGAATTTGATCGCCCTGCTCTACCACAGGCTTAACAGGTGCCATAACAAACACATCATCATATCCCGCATTATTATCAGTAAAGGCCAGCAGTTCTGAAACAGGATTATCCATCCCTTTTGTATTTACATAGAGCAGTTCCACTCCGTTTTCGACAGCTTTCTCTACCGTATAGATGGAAGCAGCCCGCTTAAGTCGCTCATCATCAATATCTGTAACAACCAGTTTAGCAGGTCGCAGGTCACAGTTAAGGGTGTAGTCTATAAAACCAAGGCCCATGGGCCCTACTCCTGCAAGAAGAGCCATCTGCCCACCCTCTTTTATTCCCATTTCATGAATATAGGTTCCCTGCTTGATATGATAATTAGCATGCATGGCTCCTGCTATACAGGACATTGGCTCTGCAAGGGAGCCAACAAAATATGCATCACTTTTAAAAGGTAAAAGACAGCCCATCTCCATCACTTCAGAGGGAATAATTATATAAGTAGCATCTCCTCCAATAAATTGATAGGAATACCCGGGAGCATCCAGGCTTCCTTTATAGTTTAAAGCAGGCTGAATTGAGTATTGTTGACCAGGTGTAAACTGATCCTTCCATTTGCTGCCTACTTCTACAATTTCCCCGCAAAATTCATGACCTATAATAATTGGATTAACTGCAACATCATCAGGAACTCTTTTATGATCAGGTCCCTGTTTCTGGGCCTTGTATGAAGACATACATATAGAGTCTGACACAATCTTTGCAAGGATTTCATCATCCTTAATTTCCGGAAGTTCAAACTCCTCCAATCTTAAATCTTCTTTACCATATAATCTTACTGCTTTTGTTTTCATCTTTCTCTCCTTAAACAAGCTTTCGAGCACTTTCCTTGAGTTACTCAGGCGAGTAGCCTCTTTCCTAATAACCTAACAGCCTTCAGCCTAATAGCCTTCCTTTCCTAATTAAGCATAATCTGACCACCGGTAACAGGAACCGCCTGACCGGTTTCATATTTCTGATCCACAATATAATAGACAGCTTTTATTACATCTAAACTTGTACATCCCCTTCTCATGGGAACCATATTTTCATAATGTTTTCGTACATCTTCCAATGTTTCAGCACCGGGAACTTTGCCTGCATTTAAATACTGAACAAAAAGCCCTCTGTCCGGGTCGGACCATAAAGGTCCATCAAGGAAATTGCCTGGACATATTGAATTAACCTTAATATTATCTGTAACCAACTCCAGTGCAAAACTCTGTGTCAAACCTATTCCACCGAATTTAGCACCTGCATAGGCCCCATTTTTATTGGAACCGGACAAACCCGATTTGGAATTAATCTGAATAATATCAGAAAAATATTCCCCGGATGAACTATTTTGAAGTGCCATTACAGGAGACACAAACTTTGTACAGATAAAAAAACCTGTATAGTCAACACTGGTTACAAAATTAAAATCTGCAAGGCTCATCTCTTTAACACTTCCGGCTTTCAGAACACCGGCATTGCTTATAAAAAGATCTATTCCTCCAACTGTGAGCACTATTGTTTCCACCATTTTAGCAACTGATTCTTCATTGGTAACATCGACCTCTACAGCAATGGCAACTGTTCGTCCTGATGCGCTGTTGATATTCTTTGCAAGACTCTCTGCTCCCTGAAAATTCCTGTCAGCAATGAAAACAAGAGAACCTGCGTCAGTCAGCTGCCTGACAAGGCCTTCACCAAATCCCTGAGCACCACCGGTAACAACAGAGATTTTCCCTTTTACAGCCCATGACAGAGCACTACCGGAAACTGCTTCCAGATTATTTTTTATAGAATTACTTAAATCAAAACTCTCTGTAATTAAAAAACTACCTACCCCTCTAAGTACAGCAGTTTTTGGATATATACCATTTACTTCAATATATTTGTTAAAAGAAGCTGCAAGGAAATCTTTTACAGCTGAATCTGAAGAACAGGACTTTATCTTTTCAGGAATTAAAAAAACATTGTCTTCCATTTTCTCTGAACTTTTAAACTTGACTATACTTCCATGACTTCCATTAAAAGTTAATCCCCTAAGAAGAGGAGCTATTATTTTTTCAATTCCCATATTCATAGACCTTTTTTATCAGATTTTCTAATTTTTCAGGATTCTTTTTATCTATATCCCGCCCAATTTTATTATAAAATGAAATTCGTTCCTGCAGGGGAAGACCAGCCATTGGATTTCTCTCACTAAAAAGAGAAAGTGATTCATCTTTTCCAGTCAGTTTTTCATGTGCAATCAGCGCCCAGGTTGAATCAATAAGATGCCTGTTTTTTTCTTCCAGTATTGGAGGACAGTTGAATATCTGTCTCGATGAATTAATATCCACTCCGCTGATCTCCATAAAATTATGCTTTCTGCAAAGACTTTGTATTCTATCCAGTTGGGCCCTGGTATTACGGGGAGGCATATATGTAACAGCCTTAAATCCTATCCTTTTAACTTCTTCCATAAGTTTGTCCAGAAAAGAATCCTCAAAAGCCTGGGCCTTCTTATCTCCGGTGGGACTCATCGCTACATCACCAAGATAGGAATATGCCGGTATCCCGCCAATAGAATTGGCAAAATCGACAACTTCAGATACAGGAAGACATTCCTCATCATCAGGCTGAATAAAAAACTGGAGAAGAAAATCTCCTTTCATAGTTCCCAGAAGATCATAGAGGTAATGGGGATTATTTTTATCAGAGAGAAATCCTTTAACTCCATCTGAAAGAGATATATGAAAGTCATTTTCAATAAAATTAACTAGTCGTTCACCCTTCCCCAATTTATCTATAAGCTTTTCTGAAAGAGCTGCAAGAATATGCCGCTCGGTTACTGAACCGCCAAATGCACTCATAGATCTGTCCAGTACATCTTTCTCAAAATCTATCTTTTCAATTCCATGACCTGCAATCAGTTTATTAAGACTATCAACTTCCTTCCTGTTTCTGATATTTCTTTTTATATTAACAGGTTTAAGAAAATCTTCTACTACTCCAAACTTTCCTGCAGGAATTCCCTGAACAGTAATATAGGAAATATTCACTGAGTCAGGATTATTTGTTCGTAATCCTTCAACAGAAGTACCTGAAAAATTAACACGAATCTCAAACCCTACAGTTGAAGCAATATTCAGAACCCTGCAGGACTCCAGCATCTCTTCTGCACCTGAGACACTGTCATGATCCATAAGACCAACTGCCTGGAGTCCATCGGACCAGGCGGCAAAAGCCGCACCATAAGGAGAATAAGGGCTGAATGAGTAGGTAGTATGAACATGATTGTTTACCTCTTCATTAGCCACCCTTGAAAGACAATTGCTTTCAATAAGTTCTGCAATTGTAATAAGTGCAGATTTTCTTTCTTTCAAACTACCATGGCTAAGCTGTTTTACCAGTCCTTCATATTTTTCAGGTAATAACATTACTCGACTATACTCCTAACCTGTTTCTTCTAATAAATTCCCCATCTGTCTGAACAGTTGTTACTTTGTGTCCTTCCAGGGGAAGTATCGATTCATGAATTGCATCAATAAACCATTCTTCCTGAGGGAAGAAAAACTCCTCCATCTCTGCAGGTGGAGTTATCCAGTTTCTGGCACCAACCACAACGGGAGGTGCATCCAGATAATCAAATGCCAGCCTTCCAATATTGGAAGCGACTGTATGGAGGAATGATCCCCTCTCAGAGGCATCTGAAGCAAGAAGAACCTTTCCAGTTTTTTTGACCGAATCAATAAGAGGCTGATAATTTAGAGGATTCATAAATCTCAGATCAATAACCTCTGCCTCCAGACCATATTTTTCTTTAAGTATATCAGCTGTATCAATGGCAGAATATACTGTTGCACCTATTGTTATAATAGTTAAATCCTTTCCTGTACGCCTTACTGCAGGTTCCCCTTCAGGTACTTCATAGTATCCTTCAGGAACTCCGTCCTTT
Source organism: uncultured bacterium (assembly GCA_965371875.1). GTDB lineage: Bacteria > Spirochaetota > Spirochaetia > B11-G9 > B11-G9 > JAJRQE01. The sequence continues at coordinate 13,962 of CBDVAD010000007.1, read as the reverse complement.
TCAAACATCTCTCCAATACCGTAGAGTTTCTGACTTTCAAAGAAGACAACAGGATCTGTACCGGTTAAAGCCAGGTTAAGCATCCCTTTTGCATCATATGGTGTTGTGGGGTACATAACTTTCAACCCCGGAATATGGGCAACCAGAGCTGTCCAGTCCTGGGAATGCTGGGCCCCATACTTGCTGCCAACAGAGACACGAAGGACCAGAGGCATTTTCAAAACTCCTGCACTCATAGACTGCCATTTAGGCATCTGATTAAAAATCTCATCCCCTGCACGTCCCATAAAGTCAGCATACATCAGCTCGACAACTGCCCGGCCGCCGCTCATGGCATAACCTACAGCACTGCCGACAATGGCGCCTTCGGAAATTGGAGAGTTAAATAATCTGTGATAAGGAAGGGCCTCAGTAAGTCCTCTGTAAACAGCAAAGGCTCCGCCCCAGTCACGATTTTCCTCTCCATATGCGATCATTGTCGGATCTTCATAAAACCTATCCAGAAGAGCTTCAAAAAGAGCATCTCTGAAACTAAAGGTTTTTGCTGTAGAATACTCTTTACCATTTTCATCAAATGCAAATCTATTACGTCTTGCAATGGCCTTTACTCTTGAATTTTCCTTTTTAGCCATAAGAACTTCAGGTTCTCTATCTTCAAGTTTAGGTTTTTTCTCATTGGAAAACATTACAGATTCTATAAATGCCCCTTTTACTCTGGGGGAAATATCATCATTTATTGCAAGGGTCATGGTACTTTTAATCTTGTTAACAACCTTATCATTTAATTCCTTAACTTCCGATTCTGTAATTACTTTATTTTCCAGAAGATAATTTTTATAACCATCCAGACTGTCATTTTCTTTGAAACTCTCTACCTCTTCCTTTGACCTGTAGGAAGAAGCATCCGACGGCGAATGCCCTGTAAGTCTGTATGTTATGGTTTCCATGAAAACAGGACCCTTCCCTGATTCCAGTATCTTTTTCTTTCGCATCATGGCATCTGCAACCGCAAGTGGATTAAACCCGTCTACCCTTTCTGAATGCATATTATCAGGATTAACTCCGGCCCCAACTCTTGCTGCCATTCCATAGCCCATAGTTTCACCACTGGTCTGTCCGCCCATTCCATAAAAATTATTAAATATATTAAGCATAAAGGGTGGAGCTCCTCCCAAAGATGGATCCCAAAGTGTTCTGTACTGATCCATTGAACTTAAAGCAAGGCCTTCCCATACAGGTCCGCAGCCAAGGGCGGCATCCCCAATATTTCCGATTACTATTCCAGGTTTTCTGTTGATCCTTTTAAACAGGGCTGCTCCAACACTTATATCACCACTACCACCAACTATTGCATTATTAGGCATACTTCCGAATGGCGCGAAAAAGGTATGCATTGAACCACCAAGACCGCTGTTAAAACCGGTTTCTCTGGCAAATATCTCTGCCAAAGCTCCGTACAATACAAAGTTTTCTGCCAGATCTTTAAGGTTTTTTCCAGGAGCCTCTTTTTCCACTACTCCAAGAACACGGCCCTTATTAAACTCCTCCATAATCTTCTGAAGAGATCCGTCATCAAGTTTATCTACTGCGGAAAAACACTTGGCAAGTATCTCTCCATGACTTCTGTGGGAACCGAAAATAAGGTCCTCCTCAGTAAGATTGACAGACTGACCTACAGCTGCCGACTCCTGACCGCCGGAGAGATGGGCTGGACCTCTATGATTATATTCAATTCCAAGATAGTTACCCTCCTGCTTTATGGAGTTCAGCATCATTTCAAACTCTCTGATTATAAGCATGTCATAATATATTTTTACGAGGCCGTCTTTTCCGTAAATTTTAAGTTCCTTTTTTATATCAGAAACATAACTGTTTACCGGAATATCCTTAATTTTGATAACTCCCGGTTTTCTAATTTCTTTTGGATCTACAACTAGATTTTTTGGCATATACTTACTCCTTTTCTATGGCCCATACTGCATCCCGAATTACCTCAGAAAGGCTCGGGTGGGGAAATATTATTTCTTTTATCTCATTAACTCTTAATTCACTTTCAATCATTGCGGCAGCGGCCGCAACAAGCTCGGAACTGATACCTCCAATAAGATGAACTCCAAGAAGAATTTCTGTCTCTGCATCCACTACTACTTTACAACTGCCTGCTGCTGTTTTTCCATGCTCCGCAAGAAAACGTCCGTTATGCTTCATAAGTACGGTCGCAGTTTTTACTTTACGCCCCTTTGATACAGCTTCTGCTTCTGTCAGTCCGCAGCCAGCTGCTTCCGGGCTTGTGTACACCGCCCAGGGAATTGCGTTATATCTCATTCGGTCCTGAATCCCGCAGATATTATTCACAGCTACCTCTCCCATTCTGGAAGCTGAGTGAGCAAGCATGGATAATCCTGTAACATCCCCAACAGCATAGACTCCAGGAAGATTTGTCTCCATTTTTTCATTTACAACAACCTGACCCTTATCTATATCCAGTCCGGCATTTTCAAGCCCGGTAGTATTAGGACGTCTGCCAACTGCCATTAAAACAAGTTCTGCTTCCAGGCTTTCTTCACTGTCATTAAACAGATATGTAAGCTTTCTCCCTTCAATTTTTAACAATTGTGATGATAAATGAAAATCTATCCCCTTCATTTCCCGACGCATTACCCGGGCATGGTCCTTATCCATCATGGGAATAATCTCATCCAACATCTCTATAACATCAACTTTAATTCCGAGATTTGAGAAAAGGGATGCAAATTCCATTCCTATTACACCACCACCTATTACAGCAATAGATTCCGGTAGATTCTCCAGTTCCAGAATCTCATCGCTTGTAACAACATTAGATTCATTTGATCCAGGTACCGGGGGTATAAAATTGGAAGAACCCGTTGAAAGAATTATATTCTCCCCTTCATATATCTTTCCATCAACAGAGATCCGCTTTCCTTTAAGAAGTTCTGCAGAACCCTTTAAAACTTCAACTTTATTCTCTTTCATTAAAAAGGAAACACCCTTACGCTGAATATCCACCACTTCAGACTTCCAGGCCATGGCCTCTTTCCAGTTAAAACTTACATCCCCCGCATGAACTCCAAACTGAGTGGAGGCAGTAGCCTGCTTAAACAGTTTAGATGAGTTAAGGAGCGTTTTTGTTGGAATACATCCCCTATTAAGGCACACTCCGCCTAATTGTTCTTTTTCTACTATTAGAACTGATTTCCCTGATTTACCAGCTCTCTCAGCAGCGACATAACCTCCAGGCCCGGCACCAATTATTATAATGTCGTACATCAATCAGCCTCCTATATTGCTATCAACAGATCAATATCTTTGATATTTTGGCTTAAACGATGAAGGAACCTTGCAGCCGGAGCCCCATCCATAGCCTGATGATTGAAAGTCAGAGAAAGACCTAGAAATGATTCATGAACCACTTCACCATCTTTAATAACAGGTTTCAGCTGAATATTATTTACACCAAGAATTGCAACCTCAGGAATGTTCAGGACTGGTGTAAAGCTTTCAATACCCAGACCTCCCAGGTTAGTAACTGTAAAAGTTGCCCCGGAAAGTTCATCAGGAAGAATTGTATTTGAGCTTATACGATCATAAACAGCTCTGTTTCCATAAGCAAAATCTTTAAGTGACAGGTTCTGAACATTCTTAACAACAGGAACCATCAAACCTCGATCTGTATCTACTGCAATACCCAAATTTACATTTCCATACTGAATAATTTTATCTCCCAGGAAATGAGCATTTAATTCAGGATAGTCTTTTAGAGTTCTTACGACAGCAAACATTACCAGGTCATTAACTGATATTCTTTTTAAACCAAGAGATTCAGAACTATTTTTAAGTCTTTTTCGAAGCCTAAGAAGGTTTTCAGCATTTGCAGAGCTGTTTAAAGTAAGCTGGGCACTGGTTGTCAAAGATTTCAGCATTAGATCGGAAATAATTTTTCGTACACCCTTTACAGGGATCTCTTTACTTACTGACTTAACAGGAGCTGCCTGGTCAGAAACATTCTGACTGCTGCCAATATCGGAGGCAAGAACCCTTCCTCCAATACCAGAACCTACTGGTGGCCGTGTTCCTCCGGTTGCCAACATTTTTTCTATTGCAGCAGCGCTTGCAGGGGCATTACCTGAACCTGCTTTAAGAACATCACGTTCGATAATTCTTCCGGAGGGGCCTGTTCCGGGAATAGCAGAAATATCAAGACCCTCTGCAGATGCCAGATTTCTTGCCCTGGGAGATACGAATCCTGTATTAGATTTGTTTATTGTTGTTGCAGGAATAGGTTCAGTTTTCGTGGAGACATCATCGGAGACCGATGGTACAATAGGATCTGGTTCAGTTTTCACAGACACCGCAGGAGCAGATTCATTCCCTTGGGAGACATCATCGGAAACCGATGTCACTACATCGGCTATATCTTCTCCGGCCTCACCTACAATTACTATGGGTTTCAATACTGAAACCTCTTCGCCGACCGGATATAGAATTTTTAAAATAATACCTGCAGCAGATGCCTCAACATCGACTGCTGCCTTATCTGTTTCCACTGAACAGATGACATCGCCAATAGAAATTGAATCACCCTCTTTTTTTAACCATTCAGTTATAAGACAGGTTTCTACAGAATTACCCAGTTTAGGCATTAATATCTGATCAGCCATAGATACTCCTTTGGTTGCATGGGCGAGCAGCAACGAAGTTGCGACTAGCTTGATATTTACACAATACTTTTGTTTTACTTTCGTTTGTATTTCTATATTATTTCTTTTTGCTTTCTTTGGCAAGATTAATAGTATAAAAATAGAGTATTTTTAAAGATAATTAGACAAAATGAGGTTTTTCTGATTTTATAAAGTATTATTATTGATTGAATTGACAGGAAAAGGATCAGGGAAAAAGTAAAAGCCTCAGAGCAGAGAGGCAAAACGGGACAGGCACCCAGGCCTGTCCCTATATATTTACTTATGCAGCCTTGATCTTGATTGATCGTGGCTGTTTTTCAGGGCTCTTTTCTATATTAATTGTAAGAACACCGTTGCTAAATGAACCGCTTATTGCCTCTGCATTTGCATCTTTTGGAAGAATAAAACTTCTTGTAAATGAAAATTTTCCTCTTTCTCTAAGCAGGTAGTGGTTCTCTTCTGTTTTTGCAGATTCCTTACCCTCAGTATCTTTAACTATGGAAGATATAAGAAGTTTGTTATCTTCAATCTTTACATCTACATCTTTTTCTGAAAGTCCTGGCAGTTCAACTTCAAGAACATAACCTTCTTTACTTTCACTTATGTCTACTGAAGGATTCCTTCGCCCCGTTGACAGGCCTTTTATTTGGCCCATTGACTGGTTGTCATCAAACAGGTTGTTCAATACCCTGTCAAAATCTCCAAAAAGGTTTGCTGGTCTGTTTACTAAATATCTCATGTCACGCCTCCGTGTAATTTATTTTCTATATACTATAAAGCAAGAGTCGTGCCAAGTTTTTATAATTCAGCTAAAACGTTACATAATAAAGACTTACACATAAGTTGCTGATTTATATAAATTTTCTAATATTATTAATTATCACTATATGTGTCATTTTTACCTTATGTGTCATATATACCTTTTTGGTGTGTCATTTTTACACTTACAAAAAATATCACTACTAAAGATGTAAACACTTTATCCGGAGAACCTCTCAAAAACCATAAACTTCGACGTGATTTTTACGGTGCATTATATATTTTCTTTTCAGTAAAAACGGTGTATACTTATAGTAAACATTGATCTCAGCTATTGAATTAGGAGGAAGCCATGAAAAAAACCGCCTGGATTCTGATTCTTGCAATGATCATCTTGACCATTACCGGATGCAACCTGTTCTATGACCCCAAGGTAGTGTCTTATTCCGTCAGCAGTGGAAGTTCCGTTTCCGTAGACATCGTGGCGGCGGATGAAGACGGGACTATCTTTACCAGGTCAACACAGACCGATTGGGCCTCTGAATTTCAAGTAAAATACACCGATTTTCCCTTTCTGGCACATATTGTGGTGACTAATAATGATGGTGCTTTTGATGTCAACATGGCAGTCTATCTGGAAGACACAGTTGAAGCCTCGGAAACGGTGCCTGCCGGCAAAACGGGTGTGATCACCACCTCGGTCTACTCTTGACCACCACAGCGGCTTGCTGACCACCCAACCCTGAATATGAGAAACATTAACTTTCCCGATATCACCAGGGGTGATACGACCTATACCGGGAGTTGACACATGGATATTTTATCCGGCGATCCTCTGAACCAACAAGCCTCAATATTTCCAGACCTGGTTAACAAATTGCCCTAATTCCTTATCATAACCAAATGAATGTCCGCCAAACCAACTATATAAAAATTTCGGAAACTCATAGACAGCAGTTTTATTGTATTTGACTTCTTCAGTTTTTTTTAAAAGCATGTCCAGAAGATCGATATGTTCTTCTTTGTGTTTATCATATTTTTCATAATTCAGGATTTCCATGAGCGATTCTTCACAGGCAAAATGCCATGCTGCATAATTTTTTATCTCTCCTAACAAGTCCCCGAAGTTTATATAGGAACATAATCCGTTTGCTCTTTTTATTAGTAAATTGATCATTGAACACAGGTGCTTATGCTGTATATCTATTTCCTCGATTCCTATCAAACAGCTATTATCTAAAACAATTTCTTCAACCATTTTAAACCCCTACTTATTAAAAATACTAAATAAATAGGATGTTATGTATAATATTATAAAATAATGGGCCTATTCTGTATCAACATTACCCGGACATCAGAAAATGGGAAATACCATATTATTATACAAAATCTTGACGGAATGCTATAATACATTTATATTACTAATATACTAAGCAATAGGATATTATCGTGAAAAAGATAGCTATTTTTACATTAATTTTAATCTCTTTACTGATATTTTCAGCCTGCAGCCCTAAAAACACAGTAAAAACACAAACCCAGGGAATGAGCTCTGTCAAATCCAGTGTCTCACCAACGATGCTTGACAACCTTGGTGCTAAAGAAGCTTTGGCTCTGGCCAACAGGTGGAAAACCAGCAATCCGGAAGTGACCAGTTTTATAACACCGGACAAATTAAATTTCGAGTTCCCAAATAAAAAGAAAGTCGAAATTTCGCTGCCTGATGACAGCATGATGATTGCAATCGCTCCTTACGTTGATAAAACCCACACCTGTGCAATGCATTATATCTCCGGATGCCAGGGAGAGCTTGTGGATGTTCCTGTAAAAGTATTGGCACTACAGGATGATGGTACCGTGCTCATAAACCAGACCATTACTACAATGTCAAATGGGTTTATTGAACTCTGGCTGCCCCGAAATATTAATATTACACTTACCATGGAAAGCATGAACAGGAAAGTGGAGGGGAAGCTGGCAACTTTTTCTGACAGTAATACCTGTATTACCACTATGCAGCTGCTTTAGATATTTCTCTACAGTACAGGGAAAACAGATCATGTGCATGAATGCTGATCTGTTTTCCTAAAACTGCTTACTGGTTCAACTGGATTTCATGGTATTTTCCATTTTTCAGTCGGGAACTCCATTGACCAGCCTGGAGAGGAATAAGGGATGGAAATAAAAAAATCCGGTAATACATCAATGATCAAGTTCAATTAAAACATACGGGTCAAAAATACCACCACCCCGTATTATCAAAATGGCTTTATCCAAAGACCCTGTAAACAATATATCTGTAAGTACCTATTCTTACGCCAAAATCTTGACTTATTTGATAATCTTTGATCTTATGGGGGTTATGAAACGTTTGGAGAAAATTATAATTGCAGGTATTGTGCTGATTGTCACAACGGTAACAGTTTTCTTAAGCCTACAGGGTGAGAGCAATGCAATGTACAGAGAAAAGATAATCATACATAGGCAGGAGACTGACCAATTTATGACCTATTCATCTAATTCACCATTCCGGAATGTGGGGAAGTTTCATGGCTTGAGCTACTACCCTCCAAACCCTGATTACAGGGTTTCTGCAAAGTTTATCCTTATTGAAGAAAAAGAAACTGCCCCTATTGCTATGAGCGATGGGTCTACAGAATCCTACATTCGTTATGCCTGGGCTGAGTTTGAATTGGGTGGAGATAACCACAGGCTGCTGGTTTTAAAAAACCGTAATGAGTGGGTAACAAATCAATACTTTGTATCCTTTACCGATACCACAAGCGGTGATACAACCTACGCCGGTGGTCGATACCTCAATGTATTCCAACTTGAAGAGGATGAAATTACATTGGATTTCAATTTGGCTTACAATCCTTACTGCGTCTATGACTACAGCTATGTCTGTCCGATCGCTCCGCCTGAGAACCGGCTGAGCCTGGCTATCGAAGCCGGGGAAAAGCTGTATATCCACGACAATTCCTTATGACCAGGCAAATCAGACATGAAGTATAAATAATTGAATTCAGGTTAACTTCTGTTTTCAAGGAAGGATGACAGGATAATCATAAATCTAAAGAAATACAGGGATTATAGCAATAAACCCTGTAATTTTCACATTGTGAGAAATGTATAACCATGGTATAATTTTCGGTGACAATTTTAAAAACGGAGGATGGAAATGGCTGAAAACAAGAAAGAAAAAGCTATCCGGGACTTAGTTGATGCACTGGAGAAAAAGGATGTGGAGAGAGCCCTGGCGTTTTTCACCGATGATGCCACCTGGACTAATTCCGAAGGAGTTTTTAAAGGAAGGGAGGAGATAAGAAAGTATATCCTTTGGCTGCTAGACGTCATTACAGATTTGACTTTTACCGATGACGGCGTAGGAATAATTGTGGAGGGGAACAAAGCCGTATATCAGCACTTTTATGTGGGTACTAACGAAGGCAACAGAATCAAGGTCAATGGTGTATGTACCTATCAGTTCGATGGCGACAAGTGCAGTAAGCATTTTTCAACAAATGACCGGCTATCGATAGCTAAACAGGCAGCTACAGGATTCTTTGCCGGAATAGCCGTAAACACTATTGTTAAAAGAATTGAGAAGGGACTTCGTTAGATTTCAGGAATTGGAACGAAAACACCGGCCTCTGCCTTCGTACGGAACAGATATGCCTGCTCCATACGAAAACAGAGGCAACACCCAGAAATCAAACAGGAATAACACCCTTCCTTATAATTATATTACCATATTTTGTTGTCTCACCTGTCATTAGAACAGCGTAGGCACTTTTACTGCGCTCATAGAATTCGAAGCGTTCCAATTTTCCAATCCAGGGAGTGTCGGGATAGTATTTATCAATAACTGCCCTATAGGACTTTTCAACAGCCGGATCCGGAGTATCACTGGATGGAACAGCCATCATAAGGACAGGATTACTGACATAGGAATCCAGATTAAAAAGTGGAAGAATCCCTTCCAGAAGGTCCACAATACCTATCCCATCCGCCCGGATTACCCGCTTATTCATAGTGTCCCCGGGATAAAACGCATCCGCAAGAACAAGCTCATCCCCATGTCCCATTTTATATAGATGAAACAACAGCTCCGGACTTAAATATTTGGATATACCTTTTAACATTTATTGTCCTCCCTGATCTTATACAATCTAAACTTATTTCTTAAAACCGTATAGGGGACCAAAATTATTACATGCTCTGTAATCGGAGCCTTCCGAATCCATTCCAAAAGCGTTCCAGGATGAAGGTCTGAATATTTTATCATCCGGAACATTGTGCATATTAACAGGGATCCGCAGCATTGAGGCCAGTGTTATCAGATCTGCACCGATATGACCATAGCTTATAGCTCCATGATTCGCGCCCCAGTTGAGCATTACAGTATATACATCCTTGAACCTTCCCTCTCCGGTAAGTCTTGGTGCAAACCATGTGGTCGGCCAGGTAGGATTGGTTCTTTCATCCAGAGCATCATGCACATCAGCCGGCAGCTCTGCTGTATACCCTTCGGCAATCTGGAGAACAGGTCCCAGACCCTTAACCAGATTTATTCTTGACATAGTGACAGGCATTCCACCTTTCGTAAGAAAATCTGTAGAAAATCCTCCTCCCTTGAAGTACCCTATATCAGCGGGACAAAATTGGGTAGCCTTAAGACATTTATCTACATCTTCCTCTGTAATATCCCAGAATTGTTTCATTACCGGCTTTCCATTTTCCATCTGTTCACCGGAACCGTCAAGGGCGGTGGAACCTGAATTGATTAGATGGATCAGACCGTTTTCTGCAAGGCCGGTCATGGTTTTTCCTGTAACTCTCTTTATTGCATCAGCGCTCCAGTAGGTTCTTACATCTGAGAAAATTTGGGCTCTGCCGGTCAGCAGATGACCAAGGAGCATTGCAGCGCCGTTCAGACTGTCGTTCTCAGTGGCAAAGACAAATGCCTCCCGGATTCCGTTCCAGTCGAAAGAGCTGTTGAGCATAGTTTCCATAAAGTCGCCATTAGGCATAAAGTCGGTCCAGTGTCGCTGCCCCTGAAAACCGGCGGTAATTGCATTGTGACCCTGTGCCTCCTCTCCAAATCCCATCTCTGCAAGAACAGGATTTCCAATCATTAAGTCTCTTGCAATGAGGGTCATTTTTATGGAAGTTTTCCATTCCTCATCTTTCTGTTCAGGAGAGTGCTGAAGTTCTTTTTTATTAGGATCACCACCTTCTATACAATTTGCTTTTACCCAGGTATAGGCTTTTTCAAATTCTGCTTTATCGTAAATTTCCAGTTTCAGTCTTCTGGAAAACTCGCTCATATCGACATATTCATTTCTCATGCCCAGATAATCCTGAAAGAAGCTTTCATCCACAACGGAACCGGCAATACCCATGGATACTGAGCCAAGAGAGAGATAGGACTTCCCTTTCATTATTGAAACTGCAAGCCCTGATCTGGTAAATGCCAGAAGTTTATCCCGAACATCATCTGGAATGGAGGTATTATCAGAGTCAGTTACCTCTCTACCGTAGATACCGAAGGCCGGCAGTCCCTTTTGTGTATGCCCTGCAAGAACGGCAGCAAGATAAACAGCTCCAGGCCGCTCTGTACCGTTAAAGCCCCATACGGCCTTTGGTATAGAAGGGTCCATATCCATAGTCTCTGTTCCGTAACACCAGCAGGGGGTCACAGTAAGTGATACGCCGACACCTTCACGGGCAAATTTTTCAGCACATGCTGCAGACTCTGCTACTCCGCCAATAGTTGTATCGGCAATGACACATACAACTTTTTCTCCATTGGGATATCGCAAACTTCCGGAAATAAGATCAGCTGCTGCTTTTGCCATGTCGTATGTCTGTTTTTCAAGGGATTCACGAACTCCATCCAAACGTCCGTCAATTGTGGGTCTTATTCCTACTTTCGGATATTCACCCTGTAATCTATTATTGGTTTTCATCTTTCTCTCCTTATAGGTTGCATAGCCGAGCAGGAAGCGAAGCGCACGACCAGTCTAAAATGTAATCGTTTACATTATGAGGCAAAAGAAGACAAAATGCAAGGAAATTTCACTGCCTGTTACCTATAATCTGTCTTAACCTTGATTAGCATGATTGTCTTGATTACCTGATTTTATCTGAACAAATTCTTCACTGATAACTGATAACTGTTAACTGACAACTGTCTATCTCATTCTGGATATTTTAAGATCAGTCTGAAGCCGGATCGTCCTGAATGGTGCACTCTTATCTCCTTCGATACGATCCAGAAGAAGCTCTGCAGCTTTTCTGCCTATCTCTTTAACAGGCTGTGCTACAGTAACACTTGCATAACCAAGAATTGACGATAATTCAAGATCGTCAAAACTGCCGATTCTGGGGCTGTTATCCGGTTTATATCCACTGGCAATAAGATATTTTATGGCACCCATATGCATGAAGTCATTGGCAATAAACACCTGATCAGGAGGATCCGGCAGTTCCATAATCTGTTTCATAAGATTAAAACCACTATCTACATGGAAATTTCCTATTAGTACAAGATCATCGTCCTTTTCAAGATTATACTCTTTAAGGGCCTGTAAATATCCTTCATAACGTTCTCTTGCATTGCTCAGTTCGGGAGAACCTCCTATAAAGGCTATCTTATTGTGATCCCTGGCAATAAGGTAGGATACTGCCAGATAAACACCCTTCTGATTATCAACTACTACTGCATCAGTTTCAAAATCTGCAGTTAAACGGTCAGCAAGTACAACAGGAATTCCTGCGTCTGTTAGAATATTAAAATGTCTCCCCGAATTTGAAGAGGGTATAATTATTACTCCATCTACACATTTTTCCACCAGCAGTTCTGCCCTGCGAACTTCCTCATTGGCCGATTCATTGGTGTTACATATTATAAGACTATATCCGAAACCTTTCAGATATTCTTCAATACTCCGTGCAATGTTCATAAAAAAATCATTTGCTATTTCCGGAGTAATGAGGCCAATAATCCTGGTTCGATTTGTTTTCAGACTTCTTGCTATAGTATTGACTCTGTAACCACTCGAGGCTATGGCCCCAAGAACCCGTTCTCTGGTTGACTCTTTTATTCCGCTCTCGTTATTTATAACCCGGGACACTGTAGCGGTTGAGACACCTGCAAGCTCTGCTACATCTTTTATTGTAACTGCCATATCTTCACATCCAATAAAATATTATGTATTGATTCTATCATGTATGCAATAAAGGAAACAGAGAGTAAAGAAGCACGGCGTGCGTCTCTTCCCATAGTCACTAGCCAACAAAAAAAGGGCTCGTATAAAACGAACCCTTTTTTAAAAATTAGATAATTCAAATCAATCGTAGAGCAATCCCTTAATATCGGCATTGTCCATGTTAGATTTATCATAGAACTTTGCACCAGTATCTACATCAGATACACTTTCACCTTTATAGGCTTTGTATGCCAGTTCAACTGCAAGATAACCAATCATGTATGGATCCTGGGTAATTGAACCAAGGAAGTACTCGTTTCTAACAGCGCCCTTCTGAGCAGCTCCGGCATCAAATCCAATAGCAACAAGTCCCGGGTATTTGCCAGGAAGATCTGCACCATCATTGGTTGCAGCTAATAAACCTTTTACAGTTGCTTCATTGGAGCAGAAAACACCAAGAACATTCTCACTTGCAACTTTGTTTAACACAGCTGTTGCTGCAGCAGTAGTATCAGTCATAGAAGCTGAAGCAGGTACTACCATATCAATAAATACTATATTTCCCTTTGTAGGATTACTGGAAGCAATATAGGCAGTATTACCCATTACTTTTATATCCCCGGCACTGAAACCAGTTTTAGAAATAATCAAGTCAACCATTGTATCTCTAAAACCTTTTCCACGGCTTAAGAGTGATTCACCTGCTGCATCCTGATTCATTACTACTATTGTTACAGGATTAGCAGCACTTGCTTTTTCGATGTCACCTGAAATAACTTCAAACATCTTCTCTGCAGCTAAACCTGCAGCATTGAAATTGTTTGTAGAAGCATTTGCATAGATAGATCCGGCAGGAGCATTTGGTACACCTGAGTCAAATCCAATTACAGGAATACCTTTATCCTTGGTTGCCTGAAGCTGATCCATTACAGAATTAGTATCCAGAGCTGCAAGAGCAATAGCTACAGGTCCCTTGGCCATTGCATTATTAAGCATATCAACCTGATCCTGAACATCACTTTCAGAGGCAGGACCTTCAAAAGTCATATCAACATCATACTTCGCTGCTGCATCTTTAGCGCCAAGTTTAACCTGCTGCCAGAAGTCATGCTGTTCCCCTTTGGAAACCACTGCAATGTATGGTTTTCCACCATCTTTCTGCCCTCTAGCAAATGTAGGCAGAGCAAAAACGGTCAATAATACGAGTACCATTAGTACTACACCAATCTTCTTCGATATTTTCATATCTCCTCCTATAAATTAACCTGGAATAAGTTTTTCCCAGG
>CBDVAD010000006.1:0-23074 GCA_965371875.1 uncultured bacterium | reverse complement strand
TACTCCATGAAGAGAGAGAGGATATCCTCTCTGAGGTTTTTGGAGCCTGTGAAGATGGCCGCAAAAATGTTTTAGATTCATTTCACACTTTTCAATTTTGATGCTATTTTATTGGGACAAAGGAGTTTTCTTCCTAACCTGTTTAACAGTTTAGCAATTGCCCTAGGCTCAACCAAACTCTCTCTTGCCCTTGGTTATGCCGCCGGGTACTCTCTGTTCAGATGGAAATTCAAACGAAATGAAAATGTTGCATTTTACATATTATCCATTCGGGTGCCATAATTTTACCTGTAATTATTGTTCTTTTAAAAGAGCTCTCATTTCTCAACACTCACTTCCTGGTATTTTTTTACAGCCTGCAAAAGCATTTGTCGTGCATCATTGATCTCCTTTGATCTCCAGGATTCTTGATTTAACTTTATTTTCATCTTTCTGTGATTCATAATCAGCTTCCACGCTGGGAAGAATCCTCTCACCGACAGGCATAATTCAATTAACAAAATAAAAACTTTTATTGCCTTCTAACTTCATGTTTATTAAATTCTACTATAAAAGTACCTCCAGTTAAAAAACTACTGATGCCCGGCAGCCGTGAGGGGACTCAATGGTGTTTGTCGGGAGGAAAAGTATGAGAAAAAAGTTTGTTGGTGTGCTCATTGCTGTCAGTGTTGTCGCTTTTTTGGTGATCGTACTCTTCAGCGGCTGGATTTGGGTTACCCGCCAGCCCTACCCCAAAACCAGGGGTAAAATCACGGCTGAGGGTCTGTCCGCACAGGTGGAAGTTTTTCGCGACCGTTACGGGGTGCCCCACATCTATGCACGGACCGCCGAAGATCTTTTCTTTGCCCAGGGCTTTGTCCATGCTCAGGACCGCTTCTGGCAGATGGAGTTCTGGCGGCGCCTGGGGGCCGGCCGCATGTCCGAACTATTCGGAGAAAAGCTCCTGGAAACGGATAAATTCTTACGAACCATGGGTTTTCTACGGGTCGCACAGCAGGAGGTCGAGACCGTCAGTCCTGAGACCAGGAGATATCTCGAAGCTTACTCCTCAGGGGTCAATGCCTATATCCTGAACCGCCGGCCGACTCGTTTGGGACTGGAGTTTGCTATACTCAAGCTTCAGGGTGTTGAATTTGAGATCGAGCCCTGGACTCCGGCTCATTCGATATGCTGGGCTAAGATGATGGCCTATGATTTGGGCACCAATTATTCTTTGGAGCGGTTAAATCTGGCAATTCTCCGCTCCGTTGGCCTGGATCGATGGTCCGATTTCTTCGCCGGATATCGGGAAGATATGCCGGTGATCATTAGCGATGAAGAACTGCCTCAGCTGGCTCAGGCACCCGTCACCGACCCGGCGGAACCCTGGCGTGTTTTCGGCACTGAAGGGATCGGCTCCAACAGCTGGGTCATTTCCGGTAAACGCACAAAATCGGGAAAACCCCTACTGGCCAACGATATGCACCTGGGTATTCAGATGCCGTCTATTTGGTATGAAATCGGCCTTCACGGAATTACCGAAGATGGACAGGTGGGCAGAACCGAACGCTGTCCCTTCCATCTTAGAGGATACTCCTTCCCCGGTGTGTTCGGTGTTATCGCCGGCCATAATGACCGCATCGCCTGGGGATTAACCAATTTATCCGGTGACGTACAGGATTTGTATATCGAGCGGATCAATCCTTCTGATCCCGACCAATACGAGGTCAATGGTGAATGGGTGGATATGGAGATAAGCTATGAAGAAATCGAGATCAACGAAGAGGATGAACCCTATCGTTTGAGGGTACGCCATACCCGGCACGGACCGGTCATGACTGATCTTAAATCCTGGGACAGGCTGAACAACTATTTTGTCATTCCGGAGACCGAGAATGAGTTCCCTGAAAATATGGGCTTTACTGTCCTGGCCTTACGCTGGACCGCCCTGGAGCCGGGAACGCTCCTGCAGGCTGTTATTGAGGTCGACAGGGCGCGTAACTTCGAAGAATTTCGAGAAGCCCTGCGTCAATGGGACGTTCCCGGCCAAAACTTCGTTTATGCCGACGTGGACGGAAATATCGGGTATCAGGCCCCCGGACGGTATCCCCTAAGGACCAGGGGCAGCGGTCTGGCCCCGGTTCCCGGCTGGAGCGATGAGTATGAATGGCAGGGTTTCGTTCCCTTTGAACAGCTGCCTTACGTGTACAACCCCCCCAAAGGATATATCGTTACCGCCAACAACCCGGTCACCGGTCCCAACTACCCCATTCCATTTGGAAGCACATTTTCCTACGGTTACAGAGCCCGGCGCATCGACAATATGATCAAGGAGGACAGTGATGGGGTCACAGTAGAGGATATCGCTCGTATGCATGGAGATACCTTCGATCAGGCCGCCTTCGAAATTGTTCCCTATTTGAGGGGGCTGGATCTGAAGATCAAAGAAGATGATAAGGATCATGAAGAGAGCGAGCGCGAAAAGAGGAAAAGGGAAAAGAAGGAAGGAAAAGAACTGGAACAGATGGACGCAGCCCGGGAACGGCTCTTTACCTGGAACAAACGCATGGATATGGACAGCGCCGAGGCGGTTCTGTACGGCTACTTCTGGATCGAACTGGTCGAAGAGACCTTCAGGGATCAGTATCCGGAGAGCAACTGGCAGTCCAGAGGACAGAGCAGATTCAAGAATGCGTTCTTCTATCTGCTTGAAGAGCCGGACAACCCCTTTTGGGATGACCGGGGCACGCCGGATAAACGCGAAACCCGGGATGATATTCTGGTGGAGGCCTTTCGCAATGGGTATCGCGCTGCAGTGGATAGCCTCGGAGATAAGATGGACAAGTGGGAGTGGGGCGAAGTCCACACATCAGAATTCCGCAACGCAACTTTCGGCAGTTCAGGGATCGCTCCGATCGAGAAGATCTTCAATCGTGGTCCGGTTGAAACACGGGGGGACACCAACAGCGTCAGTGCTGCGGCGTGGGTTTTGGATGAGCCCTTCGAAGTGACCTGGATCTCTTCCCAGCGGGCGATCTATGATATGGGCGACCTGAGCGCTACCCTGATGGTCCATACTACCGGGCAGAGCGGGCACCCCACTCATCGTCATTATGATGATTTTATCGAGCCCTGGCGCCTGATCGAATACCACCCCAGTCATTGGGAACGGGAGGCTGTGGAAAAGGCTTCCAGTCGCAGACTCTTACTGCAGCCGTAGGCAGCGGCGCCGAACCGCCATTGAAACAGCGCTGAAACGGAAAACTGTTGCCTTGTGCAGGGAACACAGGTCCGGTAGTTCTTTCATATTTTTTTTTGCAAACTGACCAAGGAGAATACTAAAATAGGAATAGGGGATGCTATGAAAAAGCTAATTTTAATTTTTGTCATAATCACACTGGGGATTTCCGTCGCTTTATGGGCAGGGGGCTCGAAGGAAGCAGCGGGATCTGCCTCCAGGGGTCGCTACCTGGCCGGTGAGGGTGTAATTATCCCTCCGGAAGAAGTCCATGTTGACTCCTATATAGCCCAGATTGACTATCATTATCCTGATCCTGTTGATGAGGTGGGAGTGAGCCTCTATTCGGGGCAGCAGCAGCTTTCTGCTCACGGTCAGGAAGGCGTCCTCCATATAGGCTTTCAGGGGAAGCGCCGGAGCTATGAGGACCTACCTCCCATGAATCTGGCTTTCGTCATTGATAAGAGCGGATCCATGCGGGATCAGGACAAAATGGACTGGGTAAAAGATGCCTTTGATATCTTTATCGATAGAGTACGTGATATTGATTTTGTCTCCCTTGTGGTATTTGATGATGAAGCTAAAGTGATCTTTCCTTCCACGCAGATGAAAAATGAAGATCGGCGTATAAGGTTTCAGAAGGCGGTACAGGAAATTGAGCCGAGTGGAGGCTCGAATCTGGAAGCAGGACTGGAACTGGGTTATCAGCAGATTTTGGCCAATTTTCGTAAAGATTATACTAACCGGGTGTTGTTCCTCTCTGATGGAACCGAAATGTCATCCCGGCTGGCCGGTTCGGGAGCCAGGACCGGGGATGTGAGGATCTCCCTGATGTGGAACAACCGTAATGACCTGGATCTTCATGTGGTTGCTCCATCAAGAGAGGAGATCTTTTTTGGTGATAAAAAATCAAAGTGTGGCGGGGAGCTCGATGTTGATATGAACGTTGGAGGTGAAACGATGAAACCCGTGGAAAATATCTACTGGCCGAAAGGAGGGGCACCTAATGGTCTTTACCGGGTTATTGTCAATAACTACGCCTATCATGGAAGTAATGTCAGGAACACGGAGTTTACAGTAGATATTGTGAATCGAAACGAGTCCAGCCGTTACACAGGGACCATTTCGGGTGTGGGCCCTGAGAGTGATGTTGTTGTCAGTGAATTCAGCTTTGGTGACCAGAAAGCAAGGGAACAGGAACTCTACACACTGGATCAACTGGCAGAGCGTTATAAACAGCTTGGTATTACTATTTCTACAATAGGAGTTGGATTCGGGTTTGATCTGGAGCTTATGACCAATTTGTCAGAAAGCGGTGGGGGCAGTTCAAGATTTATTGCTGACAGGCAGGAGATGAAAGAGATTTTTGGTACTGACCTGGACAGAATGGTAGTAACAGCAGCTACAGATCTTGATATGAAACTTGAGTTTCTTAAGGATGTGGAGATCCTGGGAACCTGGGGGTATAACAATCAGGTTAATGGACAGGCTATTAATTACTCCCAGGATACGCTGCACAATCGGGACTATGAGACTATTCTTGTGCACTACCGGCTCAAACCGCACAGTCAATTCGGATGGCAGAATCTTGCCAGGTTTTCTCTTAGTTACACTGGATTGGATGGGAAAAGAAAACAATCCGGTCCCTTCTATCTAAATGCAGAGTTCGTGGATACTCCTTCACCAGTGGCCGGTTTTTCCAATGGTATGGTCTTACAATCAGGAACAATGCTCCATTTTGCACAGAGCCTGGTTGAAATTGGTGAGCTTTACTATTCCTGTCAGGAAGATCTGGACCGTATTAACTATGGGCGTGTCTCTGAAGAAGAAGTTCAGGAAGTTGAAGCATCTGTTGAACAAAAATTGAAACAGACACTTGAAATAACAATAGAAACGAAGAAGGAACTGGTAAACGCCAGGATTCGGTTGGACAATGAAGGGTTTGATGATGAAATCGAAATTCTTGATAATTACATTGATATCTTAGGCGCGGAATTGGAGCTGGAACAGCAATATGTTGCAGGTTATAAAGAAGATATTGAGCAGGCAGCTCTTACTCCGGAAAGGTCACTCAACGAACATCTTGAAAACCTCTTTCAGGAGATGATCCTGGACCTTAAATTGAAAGGATCAGGCGTAGTTGCTGTATCGGGGTTTGCTATGGATGGCAACCCAACTGCCGGACTGTTAGCACTCCTCGATGAAATGGCTCTATCTGAGATTTCAAAGATCGATTCGTTCATGCTTGTTGAGCGCCGGCAGATAGAACTGGTGCTTGAAGAGCAAAATATGGCCCTTTCGGGTCTGATGGATGCTTCTCAGGCGATCCGGATTGGAATGCTTCTGTCAGCTGACTATATCGTTACTGGAACTGTTATCGAAATGAACAGCACAGTGATAATTTTGGGTAGACTTATTAATGTGGAAAACGGAGAAGTGGAGTCAGTAGCGCAGGTCATTGTACCGAAAGATCAGGATGTAGAGAAGTTGCTTCTCTGACAGGGAGCGGCCGAATGAGTTCTATCTGGTGAGGGGGTATCCAGTGGTGATCTCCTCACCAATTAAAAAAATTTTAATAATAAAAAAATGTTTGTAGTCTCTAAAAAACCTTATCTGCTTTAAATTTAACTCATCTGAATGTACAATAGTACAGATAAATTATTAATTGATAAGGGTATCGATCATTCAATAACTATATTTTAAATCATATTGAGGAATAAGCAATGGAAAGTGGAAAAGCTGTAATTACAAACCGTATAATAATATTCACAGATATACATCATTTCATGGTAGTTGCCCAAATGTTAAAAAATGATCAATATAAATTTCTACAGGAATTTTATGAGATACTGGGTGAGATTGTAGTTAAGCATGGGGGAGAGCTGATCAAGTACCTGGGTGATGGATTTATATGTGTTTTTCCTGAAGATCCGGATAGTGAGGCAATTGTAAGTGCTCTGGAGATGAGAAGAGCTTTTTTGAAAATTGTTAAAAACTGGAAACTTCCGCATGATACAGTGCTTGAGGTTGGAATTTCCGGTGGAGAAGTAATAGAAGGTGAATTCGGGCATAAATCTCTCAGGCAGAAAGATATTTTTGGAGATGTAGTTAATCAGGCAGCAATAATCGGCCATCACCGGGGTGTTGCAATAACAGAGTGGATATATGAGAAAATAAAAAATAAATATACAGTTCATCAATTACCTGAGATAAAATTAAAATGGCTTGATAAACCCTTGAAGGTCTGGGAAGTAGAGGAGTCTGCATGAGATTAAAAATTCATCATATTGATGCATTTACTGATACAGTTTTTAAAGGTAATTATGCTGCTGTTATTGTTACTGATAAATGGTTGCCCGACGATTTAATGCAGTCTATTGCGACAGAAAATAATCTTTCTGAAACAGCTTTTGTAAAAAAAGACCGAGGAGATAAATATGGAATTCGCTGGTTCTCTCCTCTTACAGAAATTGATTTTTGCGGACATGCAACTTTAGCTGCTGCATTTGTCCTGTTTACACAGGAGAGATCTGTCAATGCATTAACATTTTTAACTGAAACGGTGGGAGATCTTAAAGTCAGGCAATTGGAAGATGGATATATCGAAATGACATTTCCAAATCGAAAACCTGATTTAATCGATCAAATTCCATCAGGATTAATACAGGGATTATCTATAGAACCTAAAGAAGTACTTCTTAGTTCCCAGGCTTATTTTGTCATTTATCCGAATGAAGAAGATGTCTATTCGGTTAAAGTAAATGTAGAGGAATTAAAGAAACTTGCACCTTATGATGTTGTAGTTACTTCCGGATCAGTTAAATATGATTTTGTTTCAAGATACTTCTGGCCTGCCAACGGGAATTTTGATGATCCTGTGACCGGTTCAATTCATGCCGGTCTTGTACATTTATGGGATGATCGGTTAAATAAAAATATCATGACAGCTTACCAGGCCTCTAAACGCGGAGGGGTTTTGCAATGTCGATTAATTGATGGAGGAGTTGTAGTGTCAGGCAAAGCAGTTCAATATCTTGAAGGATATATTGATGTATAATAATGAGGAAAAAATATGAGAGGTCCGGATAGATTAATACCTGCTGTTACCAGGAAAGTATTGCTGTTTACTGCGGGTGTTATGTGGCTGTGTGTCGGAACAATGCTTTTGAACTATGCACATTCATGGCTGGTATTGGAATCCAGGAGAATGATAATTATTTTTTCCGGAATTGGAATAGTTCTTGCTCTGCTGGTTCACCATTTTGGTTTTTTGAAGGTTGCAGATAAAAATTTGAAAAGGATACTTTTACTGGAAGAGAAGGTGTCTGTATTTTTATTTATAACATGGAAGAGCTATATTTTAATTGCCGGGATGATTACTATGGGTGTCACTCTTCGCCATTCAGCAATTCCAAAGCATTATCTTGCAGTTTTATATATTGGAATTGGGTTGGCTTTGATACTTTCAAGTATAAGATATTTAAGATTCTTTATCAGAGAACTCAAAATAAGTAGTAATTAAAAACAGGAGGTTTACATGCCCAGGTTAATTGGTGAACAAATTATTTTACGTGAATTCCAGAAGGAAGATTTACCCTTTATTAACAATTTTACTACAGATTATGAAATTTGCAGAAATCTTTCAGATACTTTTCTTAGAAACCATCCCATTGAAAGTACTGAAAAATATTTAAGTTCAATTCTTGAGAACTCCTCCAATGACAACCTGAACTATGTTATTGCTGAGAAGGATACCCTCAATTATATTGGTTCTATTGATATAATGAATATTAACTGGGTGTCCAGAATTGGAACTCTTGGAATTGTTATTTCACAAAAGGATTCCCATAATAAGGGAATTGGAACTGAAGCAATTAATCTTCTTCTTAAGTATTCCTTTGAACGGGCCAATTTGAATAAGATAGAACTGGATGTTCATGAATTCAATTCAGGTGGAATCAGATGTTATGAAAAATGTGGTTTTATACAGGAAGGTGTAATTCGTGAAAGTATTTATCGAGATGGGAAATATTTTAATACAATCAGGATGGGGATTTTGAAGAAAGAGTTTAAAGGATAGCCATAATGTTACTTCAATTGCGGTTTGCAAGGTTTAATATTCTATCAATTATACTTATTTTTATGATCCTGAGTCTTGGATCATGTATTCATGGAGGGGAAAGTAAAGAAATGGTTCGTTTCGCAGATTGTCCTGAAAGTCCAAATTGTGTTTCTTCACTCGGGGATCCACAGGATGAGAAACACTATATTTCACCTTATCTTCTGGAAATTTCTGCTGAAGCTGCATTTGTTCAGATCCTGCAGTATCTGGAGAACCGAAAGGATGTGAATATTCTTAAAACTGAAGATAGATCCTACATACATGCAGTTTTTACCTCAAAATTAATGCGTTTCAAAGATGATGTTGAATTTCAGATACAGAAGGATGACAACAATGGTGCTGTTGTAGATATTCGTTCTGCTTCCAGGATTGGATATTCAGATTTCGGGGCAAATCGTGCCAGAATGGAAGAGATTCGTAATTATTTGAAGGTTTTATAGTAAAACATAAATTTGTTTTTATTATGTTAGGGATAGAAGAGGAAATCCCGCACCGTGTATGTATGTGCTGTAGAGACAAGGCATGCCTTGTCTGTACCATGAAAATCAAATTATGGTCCAGTTAATCAAATCGGGAGGAATTGGAACGGATAGCCCGGCCCTGGATCTGTTTGCATTGAATGTTGTTGCACCTTGTAGAGACGCACGGCGTGCGTCTGTACGAAAAGATTCATTTTGTGAATAATAGGTTCATAAATGCAAACAGATGCAGGGTAACACCCAGATAGATTAAATAACGGAGAAAAATAATGGCTCATTGTATTGCAGCAGATGGAGAACAGCTTCTTGATAAAGAGATAAAGGTCCTGGATAAGGGCTTTGTACGACTGGTTGATTATCTGGGAGATGATTCGAGGATAGTACAGTCTGCCAGGGTGTCCTATGGTGAAGGGACAAAGAGCTACAGAGAAGATAAGGGACTGATTGATTACCTCCTCAGGAACGATCATACATCCCCTTTTGAACAGGTTAGCTTTACCTTCCATATAAAGATGCCTATTGTTGTGGCCCGTCAGTGGATCAGACACAGGACTGCAAAGGTGAATGAAATTTCAGGCCGGTACTCTGTTATGAAGAGTGAATTCTATGTTCCCGCAGCAGAAGATATTGCCCTCCAGAGTGATGACAATAAACAGGGGCGGCAGAATGAGCCGGTTTCTGCGGAACTTGCAAAAGAGATTCAGGATATTATTTCTGATGAACAGGAAAGAGTGTATGAAACATATACTAAACTGCTGGATATGGGGCTTGCCCGGGAAATTGCCAGAATAAACCTTCCGTTAAGTCTCTATACAGAATGGTACTGGACTATGGACCTGCATAATCTTTTTCACTTTCTAAGGCTTAGGATGGATGCACATGCCCAGAAGGAGATAAGAGTCTATGCAAATGCAATATTTGAGATTGTTAAAAAAATAACGCCTATGGCTGCAGAAGCTTTTGAGAAACATCTTTTAACAGGTACCTCCCTCTCCGGTCCTGAACTGGAAGCGGTCAGGATTATGACCGGTGGAGGGGAATGTCCCCTGAAAGGCAGAGCAAAAGAGATTCTTTTTGCAAAGATGGGGATTGAAGTCTGAAATTATAACTTATAATTAGTTAAGGCATTAACACTTTTTCCAATCAGCGCCCAATTGATATTCCTCAAACACTTCCATTGAAGTATGTGTAGTTAATCCTGCAATAAAAGAAGCAACACGATGTTTTGTCATTTGAACTGTCTGATTGATAAGATCAGCGCTGAATCCGCTGTTTCCCATTTTCAAGCTGTGATTTAATGCAAATATATGACTAATTACTTTTCCAAGGATAACTTTCTGCCTCTGTGAGATATTGTTATCTATAGAGATATCAATTGATTTAGTAAACACAGGTGCTGCCAGTTCAGAATCTTTGTATGATTTTAGAAATTTAAGCAAATTGAATTGTTTGATTTTTGCCATCTCTTTTATCAGCATATCACTTACCTGGGAATACATTACATCATTTGATCCTTCAAAAATTTGAAAGGGTCTGCAGTCGACAATGGCACGTCCTGCAAAATGATCCCTGCGAAACCCTTTGGCACCTACAAGCTGCAATAATGACTGTGCGGCTTCCTGCATCATGTCGGTTAAGATGGCTTTCATGGCGTTGGCCTGTAATCCCAGTCTCGACAGATTTGTTTTTAATGAAGTATTCAGACTGGCAAAATGACATAGACCTGAAGTCAGGGTAAAGAATGTCTGAATTTCGGCCAGTCGATGCTGGACCTGATCAAATTGAAGTAAATTTTTTCCACCTATGAAACGTTCCCTGGTATGGGAAATTGCCTCATCCAGTATCCTCTTTATAAAGCCGAGGCCTATCCCTGATAGTCGCAGGCGGCTGCGATGGAGTGAGTCCATCATCATCATTATTCCCATAGATTCCGGCTTTAGGCGCTGATTTGCCGGGACTTCAATATCAATCTCATTTCTTCCATAGGGGATTAGAAATAATCCAAGTTTCTGATAAAATTCTGCCACTTCTATTCGCTGGTCCTTATCGTTCATATCACAGATAAACATGTCGATATCTCTGGCAAGTTTACCATCACTCTTTTGTTTTCTTGCCGTTACAACCCAAAAATCGGCCAGCCCGGTCAATCCTCCCCAGTGTTTACTGCCTTTTATTGCATAACCATTTTCTGTTTCTTTATATGCTGTTTGCATAGATAGTGCGTCTGTTCCAAAATCAGGCTCAGTGATCATAAGCCCGCCCATAGCCTTATCCTTTATAAATCTGCGAAATATATCCGGTTTAACACTATTGCCGGCAAATTTTGAAACCGGATCAATAAAAAGTGCACCATTTATTCCGAACATCAGGCCAACTGCAATGGACTCGTATGAAGCTGTTTCCAGAAGGGTCAGGCAATCTTTAGGATTTCCTCCCCAGCCGCCATATTCTTTTGGAATAAATACAGAAAGAGGTGTTAGTCCATGTACTTTTCTTAATAGATATGGGGAAATCCCCTGGATATGATTATGAGTCTCTATCTCATTATGTGTATTTAAAACTTCACGTAATTCGGATTGATATTGTTTGATGTAATTTGAAAAATCGCCATATTTTGGATGATCATTTAGATGCTTAACTGTCCCTTTCATATACTGGAGCTCCTTTTTTATGTCGAAGTATAAGAATGTAAGTATGAATCCAAATAATTGATTCACTTTATACTTAAACATGAGTAAATAACTCATAATAGATAAGAAGATAATGGAAGTTTGCTCAAAGGACAAGCCTAATTGTGCTGATAGTAAAGATTATTATCTAATTTCATTGTTTTGGGGTTGAGATAGCTTAAATTTTATTGGAGGATTAACTTATGCAGTCTAAAGCAAAGAGTATTAAAGAATATCTGGAAGAAGTACCTGAAGAAAGAAAACAGGCTTTTATTAAGTTACGGGATACAATTATAATTAATTTACCTGAAGGATTCAAAGAAGAAATGAGCTATGGTATGATTGGATATGTAGTCCCTCACTCTATTTATCCCGATGGATATCATTGTTCTCCTGAACTACCGTTACCTTTTGTAAGTATTGCCTCTCAGAAAAACTTCATTGCTCTTTATCATATGGGTATTTATGTAAATAAAGAAGTATTGGATTGGTTTGTAGATGAGTATCCCAAACATAGTAAATTAAAACTGGATATGGGGAAAAGCTGTATTCGGTTTAAGAAACCTGAACAGATACCATTAGAATTAATTGGGCAATTGATGGGTAAATTATCTGTAGCGGATTGGATTAGAGACTATGAAGCAATAAGAAAGCTGTAGTGGTACTGTCTACTGGATTTCGGGAGATTAATAGTTTTGTTTTGGACAGCTATGATTTTACACAGTATAATGCTCTATTTAGAAAAGAATGGGTGCTGACAATTATATGATCAAAATTTTCTACATTTTACTGGTTGAAGACGATCCCCAAACAGCAAAAATGGTACGTTTCTATCTGGAAAGGGAGGATTTTAAGATTATTGTTGCCAGAGACGGGGTGTCCGGTGAAGAAGCTTTCCGACAGCACTCACCGCAACTGGTTGTGCTTGATATTATGCTGCCGGGAATAGACGGACTGGAACTGTGCAGTCGTATTCGGAGAAAATCAGCAGTACCTATTCTGATGCTTACTGCCCGTGCCGATGATACGGACAAAGCTATTGGATTGGGTATCGGTGCCGACGATTATCTTACTAAACCTTTCAGCCCTATTGAACTTGTTGCCCGGGTTAAAGCGTTGTTACGACGTACGTATCAGTACAATGAACTACCTCGTCCTGCCTTACTGGGCGGATCACATTTACACCTCGATTCTACAAGCCGTATTGTGAGATTGGATGACAGACCTATTGACCTTACCCCCCTTGAGTTTGATCTTCTCCACATTATGATGGCAAATCCCGGGTGGGCTTTTTCCCGCAGCCATCTGTTGGAAAAGGTTTGGGGCTACATCGACGGAGCCGGAGAAGAAACTGTCACTGCCCATGTCAGTAATTTACGTCGAAAACTTGGACCCTCCGGGGCTGGATTGATTCGCACTGTGCATGGTGTAGGGTATGCTTATCAAGAGGATGTATAATGGCGCGTCGCTTATTATTAAGTTATTTGGTTTTGATTGGAATAATAGTAGCACTTATGTCATTTATTATTCACCAGATCACGGCTCAGACATTTTCCAGCTATTTAAGCAATCAGGCTGCTTCTCACAGCGAAATGCTTCCGGTGATGCTGACAGGTTATTACATAAGAAATGGTTCCTGGGAAGGTGTCGGGCAGGATATTGAAGAAGCAGGGATGATGATTGGTGCACCAATTGTCCTGACTGATCATGAAGGACTTGTTATTGCTGCCACCCAATCTGATCTGATGGGGCAAAATGGATCAAATATCCCAGATGTTAATGTAACCATACCCGTGGTTGACGGAAGTAATACAGTTATCGGCACTATTTATGTCCAGCACAATATATCCCATCAACGTGCGGATGAAGCTTTTCTGGCTGATGTAACCCGTGCCTTGATTATTACCGGATTGATTGTGGCTTTACTGGCAACCGGATTGGGTGTCTTACTGACACGCTCTATTAGTCGTCCAATGGCTGAAATGGGAAAGGCGGCTGTCAAATTCGCAAATGGTGATTACACTGTGCGGGTATCACCTCATGGGCGGGATGAAGTGGCCGCTTTGGGAAGGACCTTTAATCAAATGGCGATGAGTGTGGGCAGTGTAGAGCAATTGCGTCGGGAACTGGTAGCAAATGTTTCTCACGATCTCCGGACCCCATTGACTGTCATTAGAGGTTATCTGGAAGGTTTACGCTCCGGTCAAATCGCCGACCGGCGCACTGCGGAAACAGCCTTTGATGCTATGCATACCGAAGTATCACGACTGCTTCATTTGGTAGATGATCTGCGTCAGACGGCAGCTTTGGATAGCGGTTCTCTACCCCTTAACCTATGTCCTGTCACCCCCCTGGATTTTGTTTCAGAGACGGTTGCGCAGATAATGCCATTGGCCGTGACAAAGGGTGTAAATTTGCAGTATGAAGTTCCGGCTGATTTGCCTTTTCTTAATATCGATCCTGAACGTATGGGGCAAGTGTTTTTTAACCTGCTGGAAAATGCAGTTCGCCACACGCCGACATCCGGAACAATTCGATTGACCGCCAAATGCCAGGACGGACAGATAAGTTTCATCATTCAGGACACTGGTGAAGGCATCTCTGCTGATGATTTGCCCCACATTTTTAAACGATTCTATCGCACTGACCCTGCCCGGAATCCCTCTGAAGGTGGATTAGGGTTAGGGTTGTCTATTTCAAAATCCATTGTAGAAGCTCACAGAGGTACGCTGAAAGTAGAAAGTGAAGGTGTTTCCGGAAGAGGCAGCATTTTTACCATGAGTCTTCCTTTAAATCTTTAGAAAACCTTTAGCTTTCCTTTAGTAAACCCCAAGTAAAGGTTGGTACATTCCTTAGATATGAAGGAGTTGTTACCAAATGAACCCTACTTATCTATTCACCGAACTTTTTCGCAGACCGGGGCGTTTTCTGTCAGCGGCCATCAGTGTGGCCTTGGGGGTGGCTTTGTTTGTCAGTCTGCAGGCGTACTCTACAGGCTATCGTCAGGCGGCCCGGGCACCTCTGGCCCTGATTGGCGCAGATATTGCGGCTCAACGACAGGGTGATGTGCCGGAAGCCTTTGAAGGAGCGGTCTTTCCCCACTCAACTGCCCCTATTCACCCGGATGAGGTTAAAGCAATAAGGGATTTTCCCGGTGTTGAGAGTGTTGGAGAGGCAGTTCTTTTCTGGAATTTTGAACCGGATCAATTTTTGGTAGTGCTTGGGCTGGAGCCTCCATCCTCTCTTGCCAGCGCTGTAGGGCCCGGGCGGTTGATGGCCGCATTACAGGATGGACGTTTTTTAGCTCCAAATGACCATTGGGCAGCAGTCGCTGATATAAGTTTTGCACAGGAAAACAATCTTAGGCTGGATGACACTCTGGATATTGCCGGGCATTCTTTTTCCATTGTAGGTTTGGTAGATACAAGCCGGGCCGGCCAGGTGGCAAATGCGAACATCTATATTCCACTGATTGCTGCCAGGGAGATTGCTGGCAGTGCCCCTAATGTACTGGCGGTTCATGACTTCCGCCCGGATGACTCCAATATTCTTTTTATTAAAGCCAATCAGGCACAGACTGAAAATGTAAGCTCAGGTGTGAAAGACTTGCTGGGTGATCAGGCTTTGGTTTCATCTGCACAATCATTCAATGAGGTGTTGGGAGCAAGTTTTCGTTTGATCGACCAGTTTGGCTGGGTCATTAGTTTAGTAGGATTACTTATAGCCGTCGCTGGGCTGTTGCGCTCAATAGCCTCTAACCTGCGGGAGCGGAGTCGTGACATTGCTTTAATGCGTGCAGTCGGTTGGCTCCGTACCAACATTGTTGGTCAGTTAGCGGCAGAGGCGGTTGTTCTCTCATTTGCAGGAGGGATTGTTGGATTGGGGCTTGCAGCAGTGATCACACTGATTCTGAATCAGACCAGTGTAACTATTCCTGTTCCCTGGGAATTAAGTCCCACACCCCATTTTTTACAGGGCGGTGCACTGGAAATGGGGATTACTATTCCCCTTTCGGCTCAAATTGAGTGGCTGACCGCATTAGCTGCAATGGCTCTGGCAGTACTGTGCGGCGCTGTTGTGGGCATTGCCCTGGCAGGCCGGTCGGCCAATACAAAACCAGCGGAGGTGTTACATAATGAATAGTCTATTACAGGCAGAAAATCTAAATAAAACGTTTGGTCAGGTTACTGCAGTGAGAGATGTCTCTCTGGAAGTTGCCCCAACTGATTTTCTGGCGATTATCGGGCGCTCAGGATCGGGTAAAACAACGGCCTTGCATTTGCTGGCAGGGTTGGAATCCCCTGATTCGGGCAGGATTTTATTTAATGGGGAGGATATCAGTTCGCTTAATGAGGACTCCCTGGCCCTGTGGCGGAGGGAACATGTGGGTTTGGTTTTTCAGGCCTTCCACCTTATCCCGACACTATCAGCCCTGGAGAATGTTGCGTTTCCACTGTATCCAGCATCTGTGACGGCCAAAGAACGGCATAGGATGGCGATTACCCGTCTGGAACAGGTAGGGATGGGGCACCGTCTTACCCATCGCCCCGGTCAACTCAGCGGCGGAGAACAACAGAGAGTGGCCATTGCCCGGGCACTGGTTAACAACCCCAATCTGATTCTGGCAGATGAACCAACAGGTAATCTGGACAGTGAAACTGGATCTGAGGTAATGCATCTGCTCCGGAAACTCAATCGGGAAGAAAATGTGGCAATTGTTATTATTACCCATGATCCGGAAGTTGCTGCAGAGGCTGACCGGATAGTAAAGATGAAAGATGGTGAGATTGTGGAAAATGAATAATGAATTTCATATTTTGGATATTAATCAGAATAAATGCGTTGGTAGAGACGTTGCATGCAACGTCTGTACTACGGTAAAACAAAATGCGATCTATGTATCCAATGTAGGGGTAGGTCTTGCACCTACCCAGGGTATAAATAGAGCATGCCTTTGGGTCGTAAACAGAAGGAAAAATAGAAACAGGAGTATTGTATGAAAAAAGAATTTTTAATTGTTGCGATAATGTTGGTTGTTTTTTTATCCAGCTTATCTTTGTTTGCAGGAGGCCGGCAGGAAGCAGAAGAGAGTTTTAAAGAACCAAATATCAAACCTGGTATACTTCCAGTTGAGCTTATTTATCTCAACCATGGACCTGTACGAAAAGTTGTCGCCGACATAAATGATCTTCTGGAAGGGTATGGGGAGGAAATCCATACAATCCATTATACTTTTGGCAGTCCGGAAGGGAAATCATTTGCCGGGTCGAGAAAACTGGATGGGCATATTCCTCTGGCAGTCTTTATTGACGGGTTGATGGAATTTACAGTGGATAATCGTCCTGTTGAATTTGTCAGTTTTCCTCAGGGGCAGGGGACAGGATTTGTACCGGATGGGGGCTGGAGTATTGATGATTTGAAGAAGGTAATAGACGGGATTCTGGAGCAAAGTTGATGAGAGCATATGTTGTTTCCCAGTTTCATCATCGCCCTGGACGTGCAATGGGGGTTATCGGGGGTGTTGCTTTAGGGGCTGCACTGTTCGTGGCTTTAACCTCTCTTGGATCAGGGTTTCTCCAGGCATCCCGGGCGCCTCTGGCCGGAGTTGCTGCTGATTTAATTATTACACGTCCTTCCTTAAGTGGGTCAGCCGCTGCACAGCGTACCCGTGGGCCCCGGCTTCCTTTCGGCTCTGCTCCCTTTTCTCCGGTCGAAGTTGATAGTATTAGGGTCGCAGAAGGTATCAGCAAAATTGCCACTGCTCTTGAGATTTGGGATTTTGGGGCTAATCAGTATCAGATTGTCTTAGGTATAAATCCCATTCAAAAACAAGTTGGACCTGGCAGGATATTACAGGAAGGACTGGTTTCCGGCCGTGTATTTAACATGGATGAGCCTGGTGTTACAGTTGTTGACCGTCATTATGCTGCTATTTACAATCTCAAGCCGGGTCGTAATGTGATCATTGGAGAAAAAGATTTTCAAGTTGTGGGAATTGTTGATCAACAGGGCGGTAGTCAGGCAGGTGTTGCCAACCTGTATATCCCCCTGTTTGAAGCTCAGGGATTAGTAGATATGGATACGGGGCATGTAAATCAGATTTATGCCCGTATTACAGATGCCAGCCGGATAGAAGCTATTGTAACGGACCTGACTACTAAATTGGGACCGATAAGTGCCATGAGTCAGGAAAGTATCTTTCAGGTTATGGGTGGTGTTGCACGCATTTCGTCTAAATTTTCGATAGTTGCCAGTCTGGTGGGTATGGCCGGAGGTATGGCTCTTGCATGGGTTGCTCTGACCGGTTTGATAACCGAGCGGAAGCAGGAAATTGGGGTTATGAAGGCTATCGGCTGGTGCATTCGTGATGTGATCCGCGTTTTCATGGGAGAGGTATTTCTTTTAGGATTGTTTGGAGGTTTGCTGGGCATTGCTCTGGGTTCGGGTTTGGCAGTACTGATTGGTTATTTACCTGCCCCTATCGTGTCTATAAATGAGACATTGCCGGGTTTGGCTACCGGGGCTTTCCCTTCAGAGGTAAACCGCTTATCGGCAACTGTTACTCCCGGCACTTTGGGAGCAGCACTATTAATTGCTGTTATCGGTGCTTTGCTTGCGGGCTGGCACAGTGTCTGGCAGGCAGCCAGGTTAAAACCAATGCAAACCTTGCATGATGTCTAAGTTCTCTTGAGTCAGTCTTTCCATAATAGTAATTTCACTGACTGGAGGCTGAATTTATAAGCTTAAGTTGTAGGGTTGGCAAATAGCAAAGTTTTTTATCTAATTCTATTTTTCTGGATTTGAGATATCTTAAATTATATTACTGTACATAAAGCAAGCAGGAAAAAGCAGGATAATATTTTTTGTTATAAAATTGACCTTTGAGTTTTGTTGAAGGGTTTTCAATAATATGCCCTATATTAAAGAAGTAATTGGTGATAAATTGCATGGACAAAATATTTTGATCAGATTTTAGTACTTTATTGATATTGGGGAGGAGATATATGATACTTATTGTTATAATTGTTTTGCAGCTCCTTCTTGTAGTTATGTCCCTATATATGCTTAGAATCACTAGCTACAGTCTAATATGGGTTATTACTGCTTCAGCTTCAGGAATAATGGTACTTAGAGGCATATTGTTATTTATGTATAAAGGAGATATCCCTCCAGGAACTATTATTGGTAATATTGTTACTCTTACTCCTCTTCTGGTATCACTACTTTTAGTTGTCGTTTTCTTCGTATTCTTCCATATGTATAAATCCAGAATGAAGCTGGAATCAACTTTACGTCAGGAAGAAAAGAGAGCAAAGAAAATATTTGATCTGGCAGATGTGCTGGTTGTCAACTATGATTCAGAAGGTATTATCACCGAAATAAACAATAGAGGATGTGAAATCCTTGGTTACGGAAAAGATGAGCTGGTTGGAAAGAACTGGTTTGATACTGTACAATTTCCCGAAAATCGAGCTCCTATTAAATCCAAGTATGCAAGAATAATAAAGAAGGAAATACCTCATGATGAATATTATGAGGAGATCATCTTAACAAAATCCGGAAAAAGAATAAATATCACATGGCATAGTACTATGGTCCATGATAACAATGGCCGTCTTACAGGCGCTTTGTGTTCAGGGATGGATATTACTCATACCAAGCAGATAGAGGAGCATCTGCTTACTCTTTCAACTGCTGTCGAGCAGAGTCCAAGTGTTGTATTAATAACCGACCTTGAAGGAAATATTGAATATGTTAATCCCAAGTTTACAGAACTAACGGGATATGAAAAGGATGAAGTAATAGGTAAAAACCCGCGTATTCTCAAAAGTGGACACTTTCAGGATAATATATATGAGGAAATGTGGGAAACGATCACCATAGGTGGCGAGTGGAGAGGAGAATTCTATAATAAAAAGAAAAATGGAGACTTGTACTGGGAGGCAGCTTCTATTTCATCAATAAAAGATGCTGATGGAAAAATAAAGAACTATCTTGCAGTTAAAGAGGATATAACTGAACGTAAAAATATTGAAGATGCTCTAAAGAAAAGTGAAGAGAAGTTGAAAATTTCTCTGGAAGAGAAAAATGCTCTTCTTAGAGAACTGTATCACAGGACTAAAAACAACATGCAGGTTGTAAGCGCAATGCTTAACTTAAGCGCATCAAAGCTTGATGATGACAGGGTTTCTGAAGTTTTTAGTGATCTGGATAACCGGATACAATCTATGTCTCTTGTCCATGAAAAACTTTATCAGTCCCAAAACCTTTCAAGTATCAACCTTAAAGAATATATAACAGATCTGTGTTCTTCACTGATAGTAAGTTACCATAAAACTGATTGTGATGTGCTCTTTAAATTTGATCTGGAGGATATTTCTGTTTTGATTGATGCGGCCGTTCCTCTTGGTCTGATTATAAATGAACTGGTTTCCAATTCTTTTAAACATGCTTTTCCCGGCAGGGAGAAGGGTGGGATTAGTATTAAGCTAATGACAACTGAGGATTCTGTAGTAAAAATAGAGATTGCTGATAACGGGATAGGTGCTGGTTCTGAATTTAGTACAGATAAGCTTGAAACTATTGGTTTACAGACAGTGTTTGCCATTGGTAAAGACCAGCTTCATGGAGAAATTGAACTGGATACAAGTTCCGGATTTATGTTTTCCCTTGAGTTCAGAAATGATGCTTTTGAGACCAGGGTTTAGCAGCAGTTTTTAAACATATCTGTACCCTGCATTATGCACAGTACGAATAATTTCCGGCTTTCCTGGATTTTTCTCAATTCTTTTTCTTAACTGGGAGATATGCTGATCCAGTGTCCTTGAATTAGGCATGTGTGATATACCCCAGCCTGCATCATAGATTCTGTTCCTATCCAGAACTTTTCCCTGATTGTCGGAAAATAACTTTAATATTCGAATATCCCTTGGGCTTAATTCAATTTCCAGATCTTCCCGCAGAGCTTTTAGCTCAGATGGATAGACTGAAAGATCGGCCATTTTAAACTCATCCATAATATCTTCTACTGAAGAATTATTTTTAAAGGAGATTGCCCGTCTTGTAACTGCTCTGATTCTTGCAATAACCTCTCTGACTCCGAAGGGTTTTGAGATGTAATCATCCGCGCCCAATTCCAGACCCAGCACTTTATCTATTTCCTCTGACTTTGCACTGAGAAATATTACCGGGACCTGCTGGTCTTCTTTTCTAATGGTTTTACATACATCATAGCCATTAATTTTGGGCATCATTATATCCAGGCAGATACAATCCGGCTGTTCAGATCTGAAAAGCTCAAGAGCCCTCTCACCATCCTCTGCTCCAACAACTCTGAATCCTTCATTCTCCAGAATGTCGATTAAACCCTCTCTGGTATAAAGATCATCTTCTGCTATCAGTATTGTCATATTCCCTCCACCTGTGATCGTAGCCTGACCTGGAATACAGCTCCTTTATTTGAAGTTCCTGTATTAGAACCAGATGCATCGGCAGACAGAAGTACCACATTCCCACCGTGGATCTCTGCAAGGGTGCGTACTAAAGAGAGGCCAATACCGGTTCCGGAAACCCCGTCTGTCAGTTTGTTGCTTACTCTGAAGAACGGCTCAAAAATTTTCTCTTTTAAATTCTCCGATATTCCGGGTCCTCTGTCCATGACAGTTAATATAAATGTCTCATCCATAAAGGAAGACTCCACTTTAATCCACTTACCGTCTGCAGCATATTTTTCAACATTGCTTATAAGGTTGCTGAGGATCTGTTCCAGTATATCGGTATCCATCATTACAGTATTGGATGCTTTAAGTTTTGTATGTAATTTAATCCCTTTGGATTTCAGGGAGTAATTAAAACTATCCAGTAACCGGGTTATTATTTCATCAGGTACTACCGGAACAGGATTAAAAGTAACTCCGTTTTTCTGGTCCTTGGCAAAGCTGAGGACATTATTTATCAACCTTCCGAGACGATTGCTTTCAGAGATAATAATGTTTAAATGCTTTTTTGTTTTTCTCTCTTCCTTTGCAAATTTTGCTTCCAGGAGTTCGGCATACATTCTTATGTTGGTGAGGGGGGTTTTAAGTTCATGGGAAACCTGATTAACAAAACTTACTTTTTGTGCGGCTTCTCTCATTTCTCTTGTACTTTCTCTATACAAATAGATGGACAAGGCTATAATTACAAGAAGTATAGTTATAAGGGATACTGCCAGGAATAATGTGTTTTTACCAGTATTTACAGCATTTGGGTCAAGAAAATATTCGAGATGCCATGAAGATAATGGATATCCCAGGGGCAATGTAGAACCAGCGACTGTTTCTTCAGCTGGTGAATATGACCCCCATTGATAGAGGATATTTCCACTAACATCAAATAAAGAAATACGAATAGAATAGTTCGTATCATTTGTTTCAGGAAGGCTGTTTATTATTCTTGAAAGGAGGGCTGATCTGTTTAATTCAATTCCTTCAATAATAACTTCTCTATCTGTTATTTTCTGTTTATTCCAGTAGATAAAATTGAGTCCATCTCCCATAAACCATGTATGCCATCCTTGTACGGAAGTTTCCCCGGGATTCTCTGTTTCTGATTTTTGTAAAAAATAAAAGGAGATATCTGTCTCTTTAATTCCGGACAGGAAAGCTTTTTCTCTTCCACTGAGTGGGATTTCTGTTGAAGGATAGATAAGACCGTTTTTATCAGTAATAAAAATCTGTTTTATAAGATTATGGTTTCTCTGAATAATTCTAATATTATCAATATCAGTTCCTGCATTATTAATAACCTCATCAAGTTCATCTTCCAGTTCTCTGAAAATTAAGTTTATGTTTTCTTTTACTATTTCAAGCTTTTGATGCCCAATGTATTGAGTTTGCTGCTCCCGGCGTTCCTTTTCCGATTGTATGCCGGCAAACCCCATCCAGCTTAAAAGCCCGATGGGGATAATTGCCATAACAACCAGAACAACTGTTAGTTTTCTATTCATTTTCCATCATTCGGTGTAATCCTGTTGGTTTTGTATTTCATATGTAGTAGCTTTCATTCTTTTTCTGCTGGCATTCCATTCATCATCATCGACTATTACTTCTGTATCTAAAAGGTTGATATTGCCAAGAAGAAGTAATTCTTCTGACTCCAGAGCTGATGCTGCTCCAAACAGATACTCAGTATTTTCCTGTAGAAGAACCTGTGCTTCATCTACTTTTCCTGCGTCTCTTAATTTAATAGCTTCTTCGCTAACTTCGGCAGATATCTGTTTGACTGCATCAATAACTGTTTCTTTATCTATAGATTCTTCAACTATTTCTTCAGATATTGTAAACTCTACACCTGTCCGCCCTGAGAGCCTGTCAGATTTTTTAGATTTCATATCTGCATAGTTTATTGTTACATCTGCTACATTCATCCTTGATCCAGCCTGATTGGGAGGTACTGTAAGCTCAACAAGCAGATACTTTTCCTGATTGCTGTAGAGCTGATTTATAGTTGTATAAACCCTGTTACCTATAATTTCTGCTTCTCTTCCTATTATTCGTAAAGGAAGAACACCCTCCGGGCAAGTGATTTCTATCTTCACATCCTGGGC